>JAYTYG010000156.1:0-4714 GCA_043742585.1 Spartobacteria bacterium | reverse complement strand
GCCTGAGCTTCGCGGGGATCAACGCCAGCGTCACGCTGCCCAAGGGGACGTCCGCCCCAGCTGTGGCGTCGCATCAGGCCTGGCTCAAGCTGCTCCAACCACGCGGCCATTGGCTGGCCAAGCCCGAGCGGATCGAGGCCAGGGACGTCGACCTGCGCATCGAGAGCGACCAAAGCTTTGTGCATGTGGAGCACAGCCATTTCGTCATCAGCCAAGTGGAAATGGGATCCATTTCCATCGGGCAACTGAGCGTCAAGGAACCTTGGCTAGAACGCTCCTTCCGCAACATCCGAGGCACCACAGTCCTGCAAGACGCCAAGCTGCTCATTGCCAATCTCAGACTTGAGCCTGGCATCGAAATCTTGAGCTTATCCTCCCAATTCGAGGATCTGGCGAAAGGTGAGCTTAATGTGGCCATATCAATGGCGGCATTTGACGGAGAAATTCAGGCCGAAGCCAGAATCTCGCCCGAGCTCCAACCCCTGAGCTTTGAACTGAGCGCCAAAGTCAAAAAAGCCATCAACATTGCCAAGCTCGCCAACTTCCTAAAGCTATCCGACGCGGCTGGCGGCACGATCCAAGAAGGCGGCAAGATTAAATTTCGCGGCAGCCCGCAGCAACTCGACCGGGCCACAGCGTCGATCTGGTTGGAAGCGAATAATTTCCAATGGGAATCCCGGCAATGGAATTCATTGGCATTCGGGGCAGAGATCATGGATCGGCGGATGCAGGTTTGGAAAATGGACCTCTTGCAGGGAGCCAACCGGCTCAACCTCGACGGCGAAATGTCGTTACCAACACCAGAAGTCAAATGGTGGCAGGGCGAGTTCACCTGCAACCTCTCAGCCACCATCAAAAACCTCACCGAGCTCTCGGCCCTGATGTTACCAGAGTTCAAGTTCGCCGCCGGCCAGGCCGACATCGTCGGCTCCATTCGCGGCCACAAACAGCAGTTCAACGGACAACTCATCATCTCCGGGGCCCACATCAAATGGCACAACGCCCCAATCGAAAACCTCCACGCCGCCCTCAATCTGGAAGGCAATACGTGCAAGATCAGCAACCTTGAGATCTTCAATAACCGCGACTACGTCCGCGGACGCGGCGCCGTCAACATCCTTGGCGCCCCTCAGTATTCGGGGGAACTCCAGGCCTCAGTCGAAGACCTCGCCACTTACTCCGCCATTTTGCAAAAACCCATCGTCCCGGAACCCCTCGCCGGTCGCGCCGTTCTCGAATGGTCGGGCGAAGGCTCCGCCACGGGCCAAAGCGGTAAGTTTCTTGCCAGCCTCAATAAAGTCCGCTTTTTGGGCGCCCTGGCTTCCCAGCTCCATCCCATCAATATCGATCTGGATGGATCTTACGGAAAAGGCAGCATGCAGTTTAGCAAGTTTGCGCTTTCCGACGACGAATCCTCGTTCAGTGCCAATGTGGGAGTCGGGAACAAAGCACTGAGTCTCCAGCAGATCCGACTCATGCACGGCGCGCAGATGGTGCTCGTGGGCGACGCCCTGCTGCCACTCGATGTCTGGCAAGCCTGGCCCAACACCTCACTCAGCACTCTGCTCAACCCCGATACTGTCAGCGACATTCACTTGCAAGCCACCGGCCTCGACCTGCGGCGCGCCTCCCAATTGGCCGGCTGGAATTTCCCCATCGCCGGCATCCTCAAAGGCACGCTCTCCACCAGCGGCCCCATCAGCGCGCTCAAAACCGGCGGCCACCTCGATGTAAGCCACGCGCAATTGCCTTTGGGCTGGAGCGGCGAATCCCTCGCGGAAGTCGAGGCAAGCGCCACTTTTCAAGGCCAGGAAATCCAGCTCGAAAAACTCACCGCCAAACATCGCTTCGGCGACCTCAATCTGACCGGGCTGATCAGCCTCCTGAACCTGTCCGATCCCGTGCTCAAACTTCATGCAGAAAGCTCCAAAGCCACCATCCCGCTCTTTCAACAACCGGCTCCGCTGAAAACTCGGGGACCGAAATTGCGCACCCAAGTCGATCTCCAAATCGAAGGCCCCGTGAGCGCGGCAAACGTCCATGGCACAGCCAGTCCCACGGCTCTGGAAATGAGTGAGGCCCCGGACTTGAGCGCCCTCTGGAGGGACGGCGGGAACTTCTGCCCACTCGTTAGCGCCCAGGCCACTGCGCCCTGGGCTACGTGGTCCATGGACATTACCTGCCTTACCGCAGCCCCGGCGCCGATCTCAAACTCTTCGGGCAATGTCAGCGTCGACATGCATATCGGCGGCACAGGCATTGCCCCCAGCCTTGCAGGAAAACTCAAGGTCGATGGATTCCAAGCCACAGCCGGCTCCCAGGCCATCACTGTGGAAAACGCCACAATCACATTTAAAGAAGATCGCCCCCGGAATCCCACGCTCGAACTGCAAGCCTCCGGGACGACTTTCGACGAGCCATTCACAGCCCAGGCGGTCGGCCCACTCAGCCACTTGATACGCTCGTTTAACACGGCTCCGCCACTCAGCCACCTGCTCCTGATGGAAACCCTGGCCGGCAAAACAACGACCCCGCTGCCAGCCATCACACTGCGCGCCCCCGAAGCGCTCATCAATAACGCCGCCGCTGAATCCTGGCCCCAGATCCCGACGCCTGCAGAAACCGCCCCCGCCGAGGCGCAGTAGCCTCATCACGACGATGAAACCCGCAGAGAACCCAGAGATCACAATGGTTCACTAGATTCCCAGTCTCTGCGCTCTTTGCGTTCTTTGCGGCTAAATCCCCTCTCCTGTTAGGAATGAGGCGCGCCGAATTCCAAAATCCCAAAGCGTTCCGGGGTATGAAAAGACGGTCGATAAGTGGGCGACCAGGCACTCAACTCACGCTCCCAATCCACCGGCCGATCAATCCGGTAGAAATTCACACGCCAACAATCCCCCACCGCTGGCGCCTCTGCGATTAAACTCCGAAACGGGATCCCGAGCTCTGCGCACCAGCCCGTTGGCGTGAACTGCACAGCCGTGCGCAAGCCCTCGCATTGCCAGGCGAAATCCTTGCGATAACCGCTCCGGGTTTTTCGCAGGACCAGATCCAGGACAGCATTGAGCGGATTGAGCTCGATCTCAAAATAGCATTCCCCATCGCCGACCGGATCGATGAAAACCTCGACCACCTCCTCGGTGTACAGCGGGGCATCGCGCGCACACAAAGTGGCCCAGACATGGCTATCCACGCATTCAAAAAGCAAGCGCAACTCCGCCCCGTCCCAAGCCATCCGCAACGTGGTGGGCTGCTCAGGAGCACTCCCACTCAATGTTTCACTGAGGTTCAAGGCCCCCACATCACGCCACCACGCTGCGTCCGGGTTCGCCTCCAGTTGACCTAAAACCCGCCGCGCACAAACAGCCCGGGGCAACGGGCGAAGCGCCTCTGCACAATCGGAAGCGCCCATTCCTCAGGATTAAAAAACCGCTCTAGAGCGGCGCTTTCATCAAGAAAACCAAAGCCAACGCCCCTAAAAAACCAACAATGGCGACAGTCCCCAAAGACAGGATCGCGACAGCCATCGGCTCCCTCTTATTACTCTTGGTTTGGAAGGGCGACGCGTTTTCGAAATCCGCCGGGCGAATGCTGGACTCAGCCGCCACCGCGACAGCGGACTCGGCGCTGGGCATCGGACTGGCGTCGGCGGGATTTTCCGAAGCGTAAACACCTTTAACACTTCCAAATGAAACGCTGTCTCCATCCTGCAAGGAGTGTGATTCGCCCGCAACCAACGGTTTCCCGTTGATTCGCGTGCCATTGGTCGAGCCGATGTCCTTGAGTCGATAATCCAGGCCGTTAACGGTGAGTTCGGCGTGCCGACTCGACACCGAGGCATCCGACAATTCTATGGTGCTCTCTGGAAGCCGCCCAACGCTGACCGAGTCTTCGGTCAACTCATGGGTTAATTCAGTGCCGTCTTGGAGGGTAAGCTGGAGCTTGGGCATTTGTTATTGGGGGGAAGGAACTTGGAGATTATCGCGCCAAACGCGTTTCATCAATGAGTTTGGCAAACTGCTCAAAAAAGTAGCTTGCGTCATTCGGCCCAGGTGCAGCTTCAGGATGATATTGCACGCTGAAAATAGGCAGTTCCTTGTGCCGCATCCCCTCCACGGTCCCGTCATTGAGATTGATATGCGTCACTTCCACGCTGACCGGCAACGACTCCGGATCCACCGCGAACCCATGATTCTGGGACGTAATTGTCACACGCCCAGTTGCCAGGTCTTTGACCGGTTGATTCCCGCCCCGATGCCCAAACTTCAATTTGAACGTCTTCCCGCCGAAAGCGTAACTCAACATCTGATGCCCGAGACAAATCCCAAAAATCGGGGTCTGCCCCATCAACGCGCGGATATTGTCATGCACATAACCCAAGGCGGCGGGATCCCCCGGACCGTTGGAAAGAAAAACGCCATCGGGCTTCAGCGCCAGGACTTCCGCAGCAGAGGTATCGGCCGGCACCACCCGCACTTTAAACCCTTCCTGACGCAACCGGCGCAGGATGTTGAGCTTCATCCCAAAGTCGTAAGCCACGATAAAATAGCGGGCTGGCGGCAACTTCTCAAATACCTCCCCATCCGCGCTCAGGTCAACCCCGTCTCCGTCGCCCTTCACGATCGTCCACTTGCGACTTAGCTGATCCTCAGGATCCCAGTCGAAAGCCGCAGCAGGAGTCACTTCCCTAACGTAATCCATCCCGATCACCCCC
>JAYTYG010000155.1:0-4882 GCA_043742585.1 Spartobacteria bacterium | reverse complement strand
GGGGAGCTTCTTGGAACGGGGGAGGTCCAGCGAAGCAGTCTTCTTGTCGAATATTTGATTTGTATTGGGAAGGAAAAAGTAGCTTTAGCCGCTTAATTCAAGCGGGTTTTAAAGTAATCGATGGCTTTACGGATGCCTTCATCAAAATCCACCTTCGGCTCCCAGTTCAAAACGGTCCGCGCACGTGTGATGTCAGGCTGGCGAACCTTTGGATCGTCCACAGGCAGCGGCCTGTATTCGATCTCCGAGGTTGCGTTAGTGATGCGCTTAATCTCTTCCGCAAACTGCTTAATCGTCATCTCACGCGGGTTACCGATATTCACCGGCTCATGAAAGTCGGACCGCGATAGCTTGTATATCCCGTCAATAAGATCGCTCACGTAACAGAAAGACCGCGTCTGCGAGCCATCTCCAAAGATGGTCAGCGGTTCCCCGCGCAAAGCCTGCCCAATGAGCGCCGGCACCACCCGACCGTCGCGCAGACGCATCCGAGGGCCGTAAGTATTAAAAATCCGGACGATCTTCGTGTCGATATGATGGTAGCGATGATAAGCCATCGTCATCGCCTCCGCGAACCGCTTGGCCTCGTCGTAGACGCCCCGGGGCCCGATCGGGTTGACATTCCCCCAGTAATCCTCGCGCTGCGGATGCACCAGCGGGTCGCCATAACACTCCGAGGTCGACGCCAAGAGAAGCCCCGCCTTTTTTGCCTTCGCCAATCCCAAGGCATTGTGAGTGCCCAGAGCCCCCACTTTGAGCGTGGGAATCGGATGCTCCAAGTAATCAATGGGGCTGGCCGGGGAAGCGAAATGGAAAATGAAATCCACATCGTCCTCCACATTGATGAAATTTGAGACGTCCTGCTTGATTAACTTGTAACTCGGGTTTTCAGCCAGATGTTCGATATTGGCAGCATTACCGGTAATGAAGTTGTCAACCCCGATCACTCGGTGACCTTCGGACAGCAAGCGATCGGTGAGGTGCGAGCCGAGGAAGCCCGCGCCTCCAGTGACAACCGTGATGGGACTCGATGCAGAGCGTGTAAACATGGTATATTAGAGGTTCTCTAGGCGGCTGGATTTAGGCGGTTAAAGCGCAAATGGATTAATGTAACGGCTGAAAAGTGGGCGTACGCCAGGGGGCGGCGGGGAAATTATTAAATGCCTTCAAATCGGCTCATCTGACGGAACATCTCATAACGAGCATCGATATCCCCGGAGGTGAGCGAGCGAAGGCGCTCAAGGCTAAATGCCTCGACGTTAAAGCTCGCCAGCACGCTTCCAAATACCACCGCCGGGCGGAGGTGGGAAAAAGTGATCTCGGACTGGTTGAGTGACGCCAAATAGCCGGCCAGCCCACCCGCGAAAGTATCCCCTGCCCCTGTGGGATCATGAATATCCTCCAAGGGATATGCCCCGCAGCTAAAAAACTCGTCCTGCCCGAAGAGCAAGCAGCCATGCTCGCCCTTCTTGATCGCAACGAAGCGCGGCCCCATCGCCCGGATTGCCGCACCGGCCTTGATGAGACTTGTTTCACCCGTAAATTGGCGGGCCTCGCTGTCATTGAGAATCAACATATCCACCCGCGGCAACAAGGCCTTCAAGTCAGCGTTGGCGATGTTGATCCACAGATCCATGGTATCGGCGATGATGAATCGCGGCTGCTTAATCTGATCCAGCACATGGCTCTGCAGCTGGGGCGCGATATTCGCCAACAACACAATCTGCGTGTCCAGATAACGCGCAGGGAGCGTCGGAGTGAAATGCTCAAAGACATTCAGATCTACACTCCGGGTTTCTCGCGTGTTGAGATCCCACATATACTCGCCCGACCACCGAAAGGTCTTACCCGCTGCGACCTGCATGCCCTCGAGATCGATCGACCGGGTGCGAAAATAATCGAGATGCGCTTCAGGAAAGTCGTCTCCGACCACTCCGACCATGTTGACCGGTGCGAAAAAACTCGCTCCAACCGCCGCATACGAAGCCGAGCCGCCAAGCAAGTCGGCGTGCTCCGCAACGGGTGTTTTAACGGTATCAAGGGCGATGGAACCAACAACAAGCACGGACATGGGTATAATAATAAGGGTCAGGAGTCAGGATGCGTTAAATGCGTTATGCAGTAAGCACGAATCCAGCGCTCCATCAATGCATTCTCCTCAACTCAGCCGCGACTTCACCTGGCGACAGTAGCCAGTGATATCCTGTACCTGCAAAATCCCCGACACCATCACCACCCGCCGCGCTCCCGCCTCCAGCACCAGATCCAGGTTTTCCAGCTTGATCCCGCCGATGCAAAAAATGGGAATGCGCACCGCCTCATGCACGCGGCGAATTTCCTCCAGGCCAATGGCAGGTCGGCCCGGCTTGGTGGGTGTGGCGAAGAGCGGGCCGAATCCAATATAATCGGCGCCCTGCGCTTCGGCGGCCTGCGCCTGTTCGAAACTGTGGGTGGACTTCCCGATGATCGGAGGCGAGACCTCACCGGCCAGGGCGCGACCCGCCCGCCATCGCGCATCAGCCACAGCAAAGTCCTCTTGGCCGACATGCGCGCCGTGCGCGCCCAAGGCTGGAACCAACTGCGGATAATCATTGATGATCAAAGGCACCCCGGCGCTCTCGCAGAGAGTGGCCAGCGGCTCAGCCCAAGCCTCAATTTCGGATTCCCCGGCCCCTTTAGCCCGCAACTGCAAAATGTCCACCCCGCCCTCGATCATCCGGGAAGCGGTCGAGAGCAGGTTTTCCGGGGCCACATAGCCCAGATCCAATATGCCATAGAGCTGGCATTGCGTGAGAGTTTTCAAAGCGCGCAAATCAAGCAGATCGAGCGCAACCCCGCGCCCTGCTGCAATCTTTATCGCCGAAGCTTGGCGACCCCGGAATCGATAATCTTGCCCACGAAACTCGTGTCATACGTGCCCCGGATAAAGTCCGGGTCCCGCATGATTGCTTCCTGGAAAGGAATGGTCGTTTTGACCCCGCGCACGATGTATTCACTGAGCGCCCGACGCATCCGATCAATGGTGTTTCCACGCGTGGTCCCCATGGCGATGACCTTCGCTATCATCGAGTCATAATGTGGTGGCACGGTGTAACCTGCATAAGCATGCGAGTCGATCCGGATCCCACGGCCCCCGGGGGCGTAATAGAGATCGATCTTACCCGGGCTGGGCTGGAAATTATTGAAGGGATCCTCGGCATTCACCCGGCATTCGATGGCGTGGTATTTGAGCTTGGCGTTCCGCACGAAATGCGAGAGCGGTTCGCCCGCAGCCACCTTGAGTTGCTCCTTGACCAGATCAATCCCGTAAGCCTCCTCCGTGATGGTGTGCTCCACTTGGATCCGGGTATTCATCTCCATGAAATAGAAGTTCCCCTTGTCGTCCACAAGATACTCGATCGTCCCGGCGCCAATGTAATTGACCGACTCTGCAAGCTTCACGGAAGCGGCTCCCATCTTTTTGCGGAGCCCCTCGGTCATGAGCGGCGAAGGGGTTTCCTCGATGATCTTTTGATTACGCCGCTGCATCGAGCAGTCGCGTTCGCCGATATGCACCACGTCCCCGTGGGAATCCCCCATGATCTGGAACTCGATATGATGCGGGTTCTCGATCAGCTTTTCGATGTAGACACCGGCGTTCCCAAACGCCTTCTCCGCCTCCATTCGCGCCCCGTGAAACCCCTGCACCAATGAAACGTCGTTATGCGCCGGCCGCATCCCCTTGCCTCCGCCGCCAGCCACAGCCTTAATCATGACCGGGTAACCGATCTTTTTAGCGACCTTTAGCGCCTCCTGCTCCGTCTCCACCAGCCCATCCGAACCTGGAGTCACCGGGAGACCGGCTTTGCGGGCCGTGGCGCGCGCGATATTTTTGTCGCCCATCGACCGAATCGCGTCGGAGGACGGCCCAATGAACTTGATATTGCAGCTCGCGCAGACGTCGGCGAAATGCGCGTTTTCGGCCAGGAACCCATAGCCCGGATGAATGGCATCCACATCGCCGATTTCCGCAGCACTGATGATCCGGTCGATCTTCAAATAACTCTCAGAACTTGCGGCCGGCCCGATGCAGATCGCCTCATCCGCCAGCTGCACGTGAAGTGAATCCACATCGGCCTCGGAATAAACGGCGAGCGTCTTAATACCGAGCTCCTTACAGGCGCGAATAACGCGCAAGGCGATTTCGCCGCGATTTGCGATCAGGACTTTATTAAACATCAGCGTGAGGCGCGAACGGCCGGGGTAGTCAAATTACTATAGGTTATAGGGACAAAAAACAGCGCCACGAGCGCGCGCAAAAAAGAGCGACGCTGAGCGCCACGCAACTGCGCCAAATCCCCCCGCTGATTTTCAAAAGCGGTGGAGGCGCAACTTCTGCCAGGAGCAAGCGCGCTTTCTCTGGCGCGCGCCGCTTAACGCAGGCGGAAGAGGACCTGGCCGAACTGCACAGGCTTGCCATTCTCGGCAACCACCTCAGCCACCACCCCTCGGCACTCGGCCTTGATTTCATTCATCACCTTCATGGCCTCCACGATGCAAACCACAGAGTCTTCAGTGATTTCCTGGCCGACACTCGCGTAAGTCGGCGAATCCGGCGACGCCGAGGAATAAAAAGTGCCAACCATCGGCGACGTGATCTCGCGCAGCTTCTCCGCAGGCTTAGCCGACTCCACGAGTCCCTCAGCCGCACTACTGGCCGGCAGCAGGCCGGCCTGCATAGGCACAGCCAGCGGCAACGAACTGCTGGTAATCACCGGCTGATAGTCCGCGCCTCGCTTCAGCGTGATCTTGAAGCTTTCCTGCTCGAGTTTAAAAACCGACAGGTCGTTCTTCCTCATCATTGCGATGAGTTCTTTAATGTCTTTTAAGTCCAAATTGAGTA
>JAYTYG010000154.1:0-16015 GCA_043742585.1 Spartobacteria bacterium | reverse complement strand
TGGAGCTCGCCGCGCCGCCACCGAGACCGATGAGCATGGCGGGGCCGCCGAGGACGATGAGCTGGTCGCCGGGCAGGATGGCGCCTTTCTCGATGTGATCGGCTTTGATATTGCCCAGCCCGCCCGCGAGCATGATGGGCTTGTGGTAACCGCGCAATTCAGGCCCGTTGGCGCCGGGCACTTCGGCTTCGAACGTGCGGAAATATCCGTTGATGTTCGGACGCCCAAACTCGTTGTTAAATGCCGCGCCGCCCAGCGGCCCATCGATCATGATCTCCAGCGCGGAGACGATCCGGCCCGGTTTCCCGTGCTCTTTCTCCCACGGCTGGATCGCTCCTGGCAGCTTGAGATTCGAGACGGTGAATCCCGACAAACCAGCCTTGGGCTTGGATCCACGCCCCGTCGCCCCTTCGTCCCGAATCTCCCCGCCCGACCCCGTGGCCGCCCCCGGAAAGGGCGAGATGGCAGTGGGATGATTGTGCGTTTCCACCTTGCAAAGAATGTGAATCTCCTCGTCGTGCGCCGCGTATTCACCCGTCTTCGGATCCACGTAAAACCGCCCGCCGCGGCTGCCAGCCAGCACGGCGGCGTTATCTTTATAGGCGGAAAGGATGCCGTCGCTGTGCAATTGATACGTGTTACGGATCATCTGGAAGAGCGAGCGCTCCTGCGTGACCCCGTCGATTTCCCAGGTCGCGTTGAAAATCTTGTGCCGGCAATGCTCGGAGTTGGCCTGCGCGAACATCATGAGCTCGATATCGTTGGGATCCCGGCCCAGGGCAGTAAACGATTTGACCAGATAATCGATCTCATCTTCAGCCAGAGCCAGCCCCAGCGCTTGATTCGCTGCCACCAACGCCTCCCGCCCCGCCGCCAGCACCGGCACAGAAACGAGCGGCCGCGGCGATTCATGGCGAAAGAGCACGTCGAGCCCGCTCAATTCTCCCACCACCACCTGCGTCATGCGGTCGCAGAGCTTTGCCACCAGCGCCGCTTGTTGCTCGGCACTGAGGATCGCGCCTCCAAGATCGATGCTGTAGGCAATCACACGTTCGATCCGCTCCACCTTGTCCAACCCGCAGATGTGCGCGATGTCCGTCGCCTTCGATGACCACGGCGAGATCGTCCCCGGTCGCGGCGCGACGATCTGCAAAAGCCCGCTTCGGGCGGCTTGGGGACGGCGCGGCCCGTAGGTGAGCAGTTTTTCAAGCACCTCGCGTTCAGCGTCGGCAAGGTCGCTCGCGAGCGCGATGACGTGGATAAACTCGGCCCCCAGCCCGCGCACGGGCAACCCGGCGGCGAGGAGATCCTGTTGGAGCTTTTGAAGTCGGAAATCGGAGAAAGCGGAAGAGCCGCGAAGAGTCAGCATGATCGGAAAAAAAGAGGGGTGTTATGAAACAGGCCATCCGCAAGCTTGGCGATAGAGAAAAAAAGTAACGCGGCAGCCGTAACGCGGCGGCCCGCAACGCGGGGAATTTAACGCCGAGACGCAACACGCGGAGATGATTGGAATTTTCAAATGGCGCGCTCTGCGGTTTTTTCAAAGCGCTACCGGCGAAAAGAGGGAAAGCCGAATCTTAAAAAAGGGGTCATCCCGAGCGAAGGCGCGAGTTCCACGAGCGCCGGAGTCGAGGGACCCCGGGTTAGACCCTGGCAACGGTGTCCGCGAATTCCGCGCTACTCGCGGGTGATCCTGGCCGTCGACCAAACCCACGCCGGGGTCCTTCGACTGCGCGGCTCGCTTCACTCGCCGCTGCGCTCAGGATGAAGGCCGTTCAGGAGGATAAAGTGCCTTCCCCCCATCTCCCCTGCGGTTTAGTTCCGCAGGGCCTCGCCGCTGGCGCCCCCGGCTCTACGTGTCGCCGGGGATACGCCAGGGCGATTGCGTCTAAAAATTATTTTGAATGCGCGAGCCCTACCCGCTCTCCGAGCCGTGCGATCGGGCTACTTTTTCGGCTCGGCCTTGTCCTCGTCGTGCGAATGAAAGCAGATGCAGGCGTATTCCGGGCGCTTGCAAGCCGGGCACTTTTCGAGGTTCATGTTGAACTTTTCATACACGGCCTTGGCGCTTGCGTTGGCCTTGATGCTCACCGAAACGGGGAAGTCGTTGCCTTCGGGCAGCGCGTTGCTGGAGACGAGCTTGCCGCCGTCGTCCTTGAATTCGAGCTTCGTCGGTTTACTGCGGTCGCCGGCCGTGACGGCGATGATCTGGCCGCTGAGCTTGGCCTCCTTGAGGTCCGCGCTTAGCGCGGTGATTTCAACTTTGCGATCCTTGGTGACGAAAAACTCCAGGTGCGGCTCGACCGCGCTGAGGACGCGGCCACCGTTCGGGCCTGCCTCTTTCTTTTCGTGGTTGTCACCGGCGAAGGTCGGCAAGGTGAGCGTGAGGACGGTGAGAAGTTTGAGGGCGATGGATTTCATGGGATACGTTTTTCGGGTTTTGTTTTTGGTTTGGAAAAAGATTGGCCGCCACGCTGACAAAACCGACATCGCGGCGGAGATGAGTTCAGTGGGCGGCTCCGGCTTCGCGCTCCACTGCGTTTTCCGCAGCCTTGCGGCCGAAGGCGTAGAAGACAGTAGGCGTAACCCCGAGGCCGAGCAGCGTGCTGGTGATGAGTCCGCCGACGATGACGACGGCAACGGGATGGAGGATTTCCTTGCCCGGCTGATCGGCTGCGAGGACGAGCGGGATGAGCCCGATGCCCGCAGCGAGCGCGGTCATGAGCACGGGGACGAGCCGCTCCTTGGTGCCACGGATGACCAACTCCTTGGTGAAGTCTTCACCTTCAACCGCCATGAGATGCAGGAAGTGGCTGATCAACATGATCGAGTTCCGCGCGGCGACGCCGGCCACGGCGATGAAGCCGACGAGCGTGGCGATGCTGATGTTTCCGAGCTTCAAGTAGGTAAAGACGAGTCCGCCGACGAGCGCCAGCGGAATGTCACACAGCACCTGCAGCGCGAAGAACGGCGTCTTGAAATAGCCGTAGAGCAGGAACCCGATGACCACGATGATGACCGCCGAGAAAGCGACAATGCGCTGCGTGGCATCTTTCTGGGCCTGAAATTCACCCTCGTAGGTGATGAAGTAGCCCTCCGGTAACGCCACTTTTTCGGTCACTTCCTTTTTGAGTCTCTCCACGAGCACCCCGACATCGCGCGCGCTGGGCTTGATGGCGATGGTGAATCGGCGCTGGCTGTTTTCGCGGAAGATGACGTTCGGCCCTTTGGCCTCGCGCACATCCGCTACGAGCGAAAGCGGGATGCGCTGACCGGCGCTCGTTTCGACAGGCAGCTGGGCGATGCGATCCGGTGAATCGCGCCATTCAATCGGCAGGCGGGTGACGAGGTCCACGGTGCGTTGGCCCTCGCGCAGCTCGGCGACTTTTTTGCCGCCGATGAGCGTGGAAAGCTGCTCGTTCAAGTGTCCGGGGGCGATGCCGTAAGCCGCGGCCCGATCCCGGTCGGCCTCGATGCGGAGCTGCGGGATGCTGGATTGCTGGTCGAGCTTGGCGTCTTCAAAACCCGGAATCATTTTCGCCACGGCCTGCACCTCCACGCCAAGCTGGCGGAGCCTGTCGAGGTCCGGGCCGAAGATCTTGAGCGCGACCGGCGCGGAGACGCCCGAGAGCATGTGGCCGATCCGGTCGGCCAGAGGGCCGCCGACGACCGCAAAAACGCCGGGCACGCTGCGCATGCGCTTGCTGAGATCGTCGAGGATTTCCTTCCGGCTGCGGCCCTTGCCGCCCCCCTCACCTTCGGCATTGCGGAAGTCCACGTCGAACTCCGCCGTCGAAACCGGGACGACGTGATCGCCCCGTTCCGCGCGCCCGAGCCGGCGCCCGACTTTTCGCACTTCCGGGACGGCGAGGATTTGTTGTTCGAGCACGTCGGAAATCTTGTTCATCTCCTCCAGGGAGGTGCCGGGCGCGGAGGTGGCCGCGATGAGCGCGGTTTCTTCTTTGAACGCGGGCAGGAAGTCCTTGCTCATTTGCGGATAGAGCGAGAACGAGCCAAGGACGATCATGAGCACGATGGCAAGGAGCAGGTACGGCTGACTGAGGCCGAAGCGGAGCAGGGTGTTTTCGAGCAGCCATTTCATACCGCGCACGAGCCAACCGTCCTTGTGCTCGGAGCCATGTTTGGGGTTGAGCAGGAGCGAGCAGAGCACCGGGATGGCGGTGAGCGAGACGACAAACGAGGCGAGCATCGAAATGATCGTCGCCACCGCGATAGGAGCGAAGAGTTTGCCTTCCACACCGCTCAGACCCAGCAGAGGCAGGAAGACGAGGATGATGAGGATCGTCGCGTAAAGGATCGAATTACGAACTTCGCCAGAGGCCGCCGCGATGACCTGTAGTTGAGGTCGCGGATGCGCCTGGGAAGCGTTCTCGCGTAAGCGCCGGAAGACGTTTTCCACATCGACGATGGCGTCGTCCACAACCATGCCGATGGCCACGGCGAGTCCGCCCAGCGTCATCGAATTCACTGAGATGCCGAACCATTTGAAGGTCAGCAACGTGATGCCGAAGGAGAGCGGCATCGCCATCAGCGTGATGAACGTCGTCCGGAAATTCAGCAGGAAGAGAAAGATGACGATCGTCACCATGATCGCCCCGTCCCGGATGGCGTCAGCGAGGTTGCCGATGGCGTGGTCGATGAAGTCTTTTTGTTGGAAAAGCAGCGTGGTCTCGACGCCTTTCGGGAACGTGTTTTTCAGCTCCGCGAGCGCGGTGTTGATCTGCGCAGTGAGCGCGCGGGTGTCGAACCCAGGGGCTTTCGTGATCGACATGATCACGCCGTAAGTCGGCGACTTCTCCGGGTTCTGGCTCACCGTTGCATCGCCACGCATCGGCTCGATACCCCACACGACTTTCGCGACATCGGAGATGAGCAGGGGCCGGTCGTTCACGGTCTTGATGACCGTGCGCGCGATGTCTTCGAGCTGCGTGGTCATGGCCAGATTGCGCACCATGATTTCAGTCGGGCCGGTGTTGATAAAGCCACCGGTCGTTGTGTTTGCCGCCTCGCCTGCGGCCTTTTCCAACTCATCGAGTCCCACGCCGTTGGCCTGCATCCGAAACGGATCGGGCTGAATTTCAATCTGCTTCACTCCGCCGCCCATGTTCAGGATTTCGGCGATGCCGGAAACGCTTTGCAGCCGGCGTTTGATCGTCCAATCGGCCAATGCGCGCACGTCGCGTGGCGGGAGGTAGCCGGGCTCGCCTTCCTTGAGCGTGGAGCGCACGCCGACGAGCAAGATTTCGCCCATGAGCGAAGCGACCGGCGTCATGAATGGCTGCACCCCGGCCGGCAATTGCTCGCTCACGCTTTGCATCCGCTCCTGCACGAGCATGCGCGCTTTGTAGATGTCCGTATCCCAGCCGAACTCGGCGTAGACGAGAGACAGCGACACGTCGGAATTTGAGCGCAGGCGAGTGAGGCCCGCGACGCCCATGAGCGCGCTTTCGATGGGTTGTGTCACCCGTGTTTCCACCTCTTCCGGCGCGAGGCCCGGAGCCTCGGTGAGGATGATGACGGTGGGTTTCGTGAGATCGGGCAATACCTCAACGGGCAGCTGCGTCGCCGTCTGTAGCCCCGTAATCATCAAGATCAGAGCGAGGCCGACAATGATCGCTCGATTCGCCAGCGACCAATGGATCAGCTTGTTGAGCATTACAGCGCCTCCTCAGTCTTGGCCGCGGGTTTGGCGGGCGGGCGGGCGGCGAGGGGCGAGCTGCCGCGCTTGGTCAGCATCGAAACGATGAGCAGCACGAACAGGGCACTGCTCACGATCTTCCACAGTGGACTCGCCTGCGCCTCCTCTCCTGGAGCGCCGTCAGCAGGCTTGCTCTTTTTGACACGATCCTCGGGCTTCAACTCGGAACCATCGGCCGCGTGCTCGTGGCCGTGGGCCGCGTCGAGTGCCGCCTTGAGGGACACACTGCCGCCGCCCGCAAAGGCCAGCGAGTATGCGCCCTGGCGCACCACTTTATCGCCCGGCAGCAAGCCGCTGGAGATTTCCACGAAGCGGTCATTCATCTGCCCCACCTCGACCTGCGTTTTCACGAAGGCGTGCTTCAAGTCGAAGTCCTCGACATAGACAAAGCGGTTCGAGGGCTCGCCCTGCAGCGCGCTCCGGGGCACACTCACCACGTCGGAACGTTTGCTGAGCACGATGGAGAATTCCACGCGCATGTCCGCCCGGAGCAGGCCGCCCTTGTTGGGCAGCCGAAAGATCGCGTCTATCGTGCCGCTCTCTTTGTCCGCCGATGTCCCGAACCGCAGGAGTTCGCCCTCGAAGTTCGCGCTCGGCAGCGCTGCCACCTTCATGTGCGCAACGGTCCCCGGCTTCAGGCGCCCCGCCTGGTGCTCGGGCACACGCGCCACTGCATGCACTTCGCTCAGGTCGGTGATTTCCAAGAGCGCCTTGTCCGGCTCCAACGGATCGCCAAGCCGCGCCTCGACTTTCGTGACGAGCCCGCTGATCGGCGCCTTCAGCACAATGCTCGGCGGTGGATCGCCCGGCTGACGGCTCTCCAACCGCGCCACATCCTGCCCAGCAACAACCTGATCCCCGAGCTCGGCTTTTAGCTCAATAATGCGGCCCGGCACGCGGCTACTCACTGCGGCGCTCTTACTCGGGATCGCCTTGATCCGACCCAGCGCAAAAATAACCTCCTCGAAGTCAGCCCCCTCGACTTCCACGGTTTCGATGCGGAGATTTTTCGCCCCGATTTCGTCGAGCACGACTATATTGCTCGAGCGTTTGGAGTCCGATTTCCCTGCGGCAAAGCTCGCCCCGCCGAGGAGGAATATGAGAGTGAGAAGGATGCGTCTCATTATTTAACGGAGTGGCTGGGGACAGGGCTGACGGCTGCGCTGTGGCGGATTCGGGCGAGCTGGTAATCGAGGAGCGCATTGAGGCGCTGGCGCTGGAGTTCGAGCCGGCGCGTCCGGGCGCGCAGCACGTCGGTGAGCGGGGTTTGGCCGGCGGAAAAGTTATTGCGGAGCTGCTCCTCGATCCGCATCGCGGTGGGCAGCACCTTGTCGTCGAGTTCGGAAATCAGTTTCGCATAGGCGCTCATGGCCCCAAGGGCGGCCGTGACTTCCGCATTTGCGCCCTGCTTGGTCGCCTCCACCTCCTTCGCCGCGCGCGCCGACGCCGCTTCGGCTTCGCGGATGCGGCCAGCATTGTTGTTCCAAAGCGGCAGCGGAAACGTGAAGCGAACGCCTATGCGCTGCTCGGTTCCCACCGGCTCTGGCACATCCAGCACTCGCTCACGGCTGTAGGATGCGCCGATGCCGAAGTCCTCCCAACGCCGCGCGCGCTGCCCCTGCACCAGCCACCGTGCCGCTTCCGCGCGGGATTCTGCCGCCAGAACATCCGGGCGCCCGGCTATTTCACGGGCTGCCGGAATGGCCTTCGGCGCGGCCAATTCGCCGATAATGCGGACCCCCTCGTCGCTGGCAATGCCCAGCAACGGCCGCAGCTCCCCGCGCAACACCGCTTCATCCGCCGCGAGCATAAGACTTTCGAGCTCGATCTGCTGCGACTCGAGTTCCACCTGCGAGGCATCGACCGCCGGGGCTTCGCCGCTTTGCACGCGATTGAGCAGAAAGCCCAGGAGCTCGCGACTGTTCCCAATTTGTTTCGCGCGGAGTTCACGTTGGCCTGCGAGCGCAAGCAGTTTCACCGCACGCGAACGGACTTCGACCGAGAGTTTTCGCTCCGCATCGCGCACCTCCGCTTCAGCGGCTGCCAGTTCTGCGCGGGAGACGGCCTTGTCATGGCGGAGCCTCGCGGTCAGCGGAAAACGCTGGGTGAGCGCCATGCCCGACGAACCTTCCGGGCCTCGGGTGTTGCGAGTGAAGTCCAACTCCAACTCCGGATTGCTGAGCCGCCCGCTCTGCTGAAGCCGCCCGCGCCCCTCCTCGATGCGAAGCCGCGCGGCGGCGAGTGTGAGATTGTGTTTTAGCGCGTAGTCCGCGCTGCCTTCGACCGAAAGCGTAACGCTGCCAGCCCAAGCAGAAGCCGCGCAGGCGAGAAATGGAAATAGTAGGAGTGAGCGAAAAGACATTGAAGCATGGGTTGAATTCCGGGTACGGAGAGAGGCACGCAGTCGACAGAAAGCACGAGCGCGATACCAACAAGAACGACGGCGCGTGCCGTCGTCATTCCAAGCTTCAGATCAGGAGAACAACCGTGCGCGCCACCGCCACTCCAAACGGCGCCGGCCCTTCCTCTCGCACGAACGTCGCCACCGGCCCCTTCGCTTCCAATGGGCGCAGCAACATTTCAATCAGGGGCCGCACCTCCAGCAATACGGAGGGCGCAATGAGCTGACGCGCGACTTCGGTCGTCCGCAAAGCAATATCGCAGTGCACTTCCAAATGCTCTTCCCTGCTGCCTTGGTCGTTCTCGCCATGCGACTCCGGAGTCTCCCGGCCCGCCCCGTGGCACTGCGGGCCATGCGGACCGTGACAGTGCGTCTGCTGCGTCACCACCGCATGCCCCGTGCAGAGACACATATAGACCCGCTGCCCGCCAAAAGTCTGCGTCACGAAAAGTGCGAGAACGCACAGCACGAGGGCAATAGTTTGAAACAGGGAACGCGACTGCACGGGAGTGTTGGATGCCTTGGTTTGAATTTTATTCAAGCATTCTTTGATCTAGGAGTCTGTCCGACTTAGACCATTTCCCATGGGGAATTTGCCGGGCGGTGATGTTGCCGTCCGGACCATTATTTTTAAGTGTGTTACCGCCAGTGCAAAGGATGAAGTGTCCGGGAATGCGACTCCTCCTGCTGTGACTCGGTTGCTGGGCGAATTTAACGAGGAGGCGCGGAGGCGCGGAGAGGGAAGGAAATACCGGAATTCTGGGGATGCTGCGGGCCAGCGCACCGCCTTCACCTTACTCCCATTCTTCCCATTCTTCCCATCGCGCTCCGGATTCCCGGCTCAAAGCCACTACGGGCGCAGCCTCCGCGCGTCCCGCTCGCGCAGCCAGGCGAAGATGACCGGGGTGACGATGAGGATATGCAGCAAACTGCTGATCATTCCGCCAATCACCGGTGCGGCCAATGGCTTCATGATTTCCGCGCCCGTGCGCGTGCTCCACATGATGGGCAGCAGACTGGCCACCACAGTCGCCACAGTCATCACCTTCGGCCGCAAACGCAGGCGCGCACCTTCCTTGATGGCGTCGATCAAATCGTGGCCCGTAAACAGCGCCCCCAACGCAGCCTGCTTCCGCGCCACCGCTTCCTCCAGATAAACCACCATGACCACGCCGGTCTGGATCGCTGTCCCAAAGAGCGCGATGTAACCGACCCAAACCGCGACGCTGAAGTTGTAGCCCAGGAACCATTGTAAAAACACGCCGCCCGTGAGCGCGAAGGGCACCGCCAAAATCACATGCGCAGCCTCTTTGGCGTTGCCGTAGACGATGTAGAGAAACACAAAAATCACCCCTAACACTGTCGGCACAATGGCACGCAGGGTGTGGCTCGCCCGAATCTGATTCTCATACTGCCCACTCCATTCAATCGTCAGCCCGTTCGGAAGCTCCACCTCGGCCGCAATCCGCCGACGCGCTTCCTCCACAAATCCACCAAGATCCCGCCCCTGCACATTGGCCTGCACGAAAACCCGGATCCGCCCGTTCTCACTCGCGATTTCGCTCGGGCCAGGCGTGCGGCGAATGGTGGCGACCTGGCCCAGCGGAATCTGCATCCCGGCGGGCGTGGCCACGAGAATCTCGCCCAGCCGCTCGATGTCGTCCCGTTCCTCGCGCGCGATCCTGACCTGGATGGGAAAGCGTTGCCGGCCCTCGATGGTGGTCGTCACATTTTTGCCCCCGATCCCGGCCTCGACCACATCGAGCACCTGCTGCACCCGCAACCCGAACCGCGCCGCTGCCTCGCGATTCACCTCGATTTCCAGATACGGCTTGCCTTGCACCCGCGACGCCGCAACCCCGGTGGCGCCCGGGATCTCGCGCACCACGCGCTCCACTTCAAAAGCCTTTTTCTGCAGAACGCCAAGATCGGCTCCCAGAATTTTGATCCCCACCTGGGCGCGGATGCCGGTGCTTAGCATCAAGATCCGGTTCTCAATCGGCTGCAAAAAGCCGGGCACATATCCAGGCACCTGGGTGAGCTTTTGAGTGAGCTCCGCCACCAGCATATCCTTGGTCAATCCCGGGCGCCACTGCGCTTCGGGTTTGAGCACGATAGTCGTCTCGATCATCTCCACAGGCGCCGGATCAGTCGCCGACTCAGCCCGTCCCAGCTTGCCCGCCACGGAAACCACCTCCGGGGTCTGGGCAATGACCTGGTCCTGCCAGGACATGATGCGCTTGACCTCGGTGAGACTGGTCTGGGGCAACAACACCGGCATGAATAACAGGGACCCCTCATTGAGCGGCGGCATGAATTCGTTGCCAAACCCCTTTGTCAGCGATGCCAAAGTGGGCCAGCGCTCCAACCGCCCCTGCACCCCACTGGGCAACCCGAATGCCACCACCATCGCGCTCACCAACAGCGCGGCCGCGCCCCCCAGCACTGTGACGCGATTCCGCAGCGCCCAATCCAGCGTCGGCTCATACAGCCGCAGCAAAAACTTCATTACCAAGTTGTCCTCCTCCGAGTGAAACGGCCCGCGCACCAGCCACGTACAAAGCACCGGCACGATCGTCACAGCCAGCAGCGTCGCCCCTATCATCGCGAACGTCTTGGTGAACGCCAGCGGATGAAAAAGCTTCCCCTCCTGCCCCGTCAACGCGAACACCGGGACAAACGCTAGGATGATGATGATCATCGCAAAAAAGATCGGCCGCCCCACTTGCGAGGCCGCTTCGAGGGTCGCCTCAGTTGTTTCCGCTGCGGTCAACGCCCGGCCCTTGGCCACCTCCGCTAGTTCACAATGCCGGAGGACATTTTCGGTAATAACAATTGCCGCATCCACAAGGACGCCTATGGCAATAGCAATGCCGCTTAGCGACATTATGTTTGAACTTATATCAAACTGCCGCATTAGAATAAAAGCTATAAGTATAGATACCGGCAGCGGAAATGTAACAATGAGAATGCTTCGAAAGTGGAACAGGAAAATCACATGCGCCAACGTCACCAGCAGGATCTCCTCCAGCAACGCGTGTTTGAGCGTGTCGAGCGTGCGATCAATTAATTCGCTCCGGTCGTAAAACGACCGGATACTCACCCCAGGCGCCAGGCTCGGCGCTATCTGCGCGATCTTTTCTTTGACCCGCGCAATCACAGCCTGCGCGTTTTCCCCCGTGCGCATCACCACGATGCCACCCACCACTTCCCGGCCATTCACGTCCAGTGCGCCCCGACGGAAGTCGCCGCCGATTTGCAGAGTGGCGACGTCCCGGAGATACACCGGCGTGCCTTCGCGCTGAGTGAGCACGATTTTCTCCAGATCCGCGAGCGACGTCACCAGGCCAATGCCGCGCACGACAAACTCCATCCCGTTTTCTTCGATGACCTTGCCCCCGACGTTGAGATTGCTTTGGGCCACGGCCTCCATCACCTCCGAAAGCGAGATCTTGGCGGCGCGCATTTTTTTCGAAGACACATCGATCTGATATTGGCGCACGAACCCGCCGAGGCTGGCGACTTCAGCGACGCCAGGCACGGCGTTGAGTTGATACCGCACAAACCAATCCTGAATGGCCCGCAACTGACCGAGATCGTAACCGCCGGGCTGCGTCCCGTCGGCCTTGGGCGCCTTTGTCGGATCGACATCGAGATAGTATTGATAGACCCAACCCAGCCCCGTGGCGTCCGGCCCGAGTTTCGGAGTGACGCCGCGAGGCAGGATGTCGCCGAGATAATTGAGGCGCTCCAAAACGCGGGTTCTGGCGAAATAATTATCGATCTTTTCGTCGAAAATTACCGTTAACAACGAGAACCCGAACATCGAGTTCGCGCGCACCGTTTTCACCCCCGCCAAGCCCTGCAAATTCACCGAGAGCGGATAGGTGATCTGATCCTCCACCTCTTCCGGGCTCCGCCCCTCCCAGTCCGCAAAGACGATCACCTGGTTCTCGCTCAAGTCCGGGATCGCATCCACCGGCGTGCGCTGGATCTCAAAGATCCCTACAGCGATGATAACTAGCATCGCGCAAACCACTAAAAACCGGTTCGCCAGCGACCAGGCAATCAAGCGCCGAATCACGGTTTCACCTCCGTCCCGCAATCGAGCATCTCCTTGCCGAAAAACGGATTTCTCGACGGCGCAGCCAATTGCACCCATTGCCCTTTGTCGCTCGCGGCGCTGGGCACTGCGGCTTTAGCCATCGGACATTCAAAAACCTTGAGCTTCGAAAACCCGAGATCCTGCGTGCGCAACCCGGAGGCGAACTGCGCACTGGCGGCGCTGAACGTGTAAAACGCTTTGCGCGCATCGGCCAGATTCTGAGCCGGGGCGAGATGTCCACTGAGGGTGATTTTTTGGACATCGGCTCCGAACGCCTTGCCCAAGGCGTCGACCAGGAGATGAAGCCGTGCGGCCTCGCCGTTGAAGTCAGTTAAGGAATCCGCCGCCAGGGCCGAGCTCAGGGCGTCCACACGTGTAAAGAACGCTTGGGCGGCGTCGCGCTGGAGCCCGCCCAGAGGCTTGGAAGGAGTGACCAGAGGGAGATCCGCCACGCCTTTCTCAAGCTGGGATTGTGAGTCGATAAGCAAGTTCCCAGTGGTCACCACCGACTCCCCTTCGCTGAGCCCGTCCAGCACTTCCCAAAACTCATCGCCCGCGCGCCCCAACCGCACCCGGCGCGGTTCATAGGTCGAGTCCCCCCGAGCCACGTAGACGAGTGGCTCCGCGCCAGGCGCCAACACCGCGCTCCGGGGCACAACCAACGTTTCCGGCGTCGACACATGCACAATGGCCTCCGCATAAACCTTATGCAGAAGCTCGTGCCGATGCTTCCCGGGGTCGTCTACCAACGGATTTTCAAGCACCACCCGGACCTTCACCGAGCGGGTTTCATTCATCAAATTCGGATCGATAAAAGTGATCGGCGCCGAGAACACCTTGCCCGGCACCGCCGCCGTGGACACGTCGACGACTTGGCCCATCCGCAGCCAGGCCAAATCCCGCTCATAAACATCGAATACAAACCACATCGTCGAAAAATCAGCGACCTCGAAGAGCACATCGCCTTCCTTCACGTATTGCCCGGCGTAAACCTTGCGCTCCACCACCGTGCCCGACAAGGGAGCCAGGATCTCGATGAGATCAACCGGATTTTTCTCCTGGCACAAATCCTCAATCTGCCGGGCACTCAACCCCATTCGCAGCAGCCGTCCCCGGGCCGCCACGAGCAGGCGTTCCCGCTGGGCCTCACCGGTTTGCTGGCGCAACAGCAGGTACTCATCGCGGACAGCCAACAGGGAATTGCTGAAAATCAGGGCCAACGGCTGACCGGCCGTGACCTCGGCGCCCACGGTGTTGACCAGCAACTTATCGATCCGCCCATCGACATAAGCCGAGAGCCGGCGATGCCGGGAATCATCGTCATCAATCGTACCCGCCACCCGCAACGCCCGGCGCAAAGGCTGGCGCAGCACCTTACTCGTCTCCACGTGCAGCACGCTGATGCTTTGCTGACTTAAGCGCACCCCGCCAGGCTCCGCCGCCCCATCCAGAGCTTTGTCGCCCTCATAGACTGCGACCAATTTCATCCCGCAAATCGTGCAATTCCCAGGTCGCTCCGATTTGATCCAAGGATGCATCGGGCTTTGATAGAAGAGCACTTTGCGCGTCGACACGCTCGGGGACAGCGACTCGCGCCTGCCCACCCACCATCCGCCCAGCGTGCCCGACGCAATGACCGCGAGCAGCAGAATCGGCTTAAGCTTCATGGGTCGCCTCCCGGTTCACGCTCTGGACAAAACCGAGCGGCTCAATCGGCACCGGGTGGATCCCGGGCCGACTCAAAGATTCAAAGTAAAAAATGCGGGCGGCGAAAAAACAGGGAGATACAAAAATAAACATTCATCTGGTAAGTTGGAGGGCATCAGTTCAGTTCAGTGCCCGCTAAACGCGCCGAATCCTCGGCACGCGGGCACACTGCTCTACCCGCTCTCAAATGAGTCGAATACAAGTGCGCGACAACACCGGTCGCGCGACGATCTGCACCGGTGAAAACCGGGGAGTCTCTAAGCGCGCCGCCACGGCGAACTTAGTAGAGCCTAAAAATATCAGTACCGGCAATTGCAGCGCCTTTGACTCCAATGATGTCCCGACGGCCAGCTCCGCGCGCGGCTTCGGAAGGGAATGCGAAGCGAGGTCGCAACAGCCCGGCTCACTCACCGGACAACACCGGCAAACTTTGGCTTGCGAGCCCGACCCGCAGGTCTGCGCGGGGAGCGCCCCGGAACAGACGAGGCCAACCAGGAGCAGCAGAGCGAGAAATGATCGGTGAATCATCTGAGCGCAGTCTACATCCCGCCCCTGAGGCTAGTCAATGCCCCCACCGGGCGGCTTCTGAAGGATGAATTATGAATGATGAATGATGAATGATGAATGATGAAGATTCGCAGAACGCCGATTCCGTCATACTTCATACTTCATCCTTCATAATTCCCCGTTAATGCTTGGTCTCGCTCGCGGCGGTCGCGGGGTGAGGCAGATCGCCTTCGTGCAAGCGGCGATGAAACATTTCCAAGGCAATGGAATAACATTGCTGCGCGATAACGGGGTTATAACGCGGCCCTTCATCCCGCAGAAAAGCGTGTGCGGCATTAAACTCCAGCCACTGAAAGTTTGCGCCCGCCTGATGCAGGGTATCCTGAATCAACCGACGCCCTTCATAGGGCACGTGCGGATCTTGGCGCCCAAATATCATGAGCAACTCCCCTTTAATCTCGCCCGCCGCCGCCCGCTCCAAACTGTTGTCCATCATCCCCGCACCCAAGCTGCCCTTATGAATATCCGTGGCGTAAAAACAAGTGGCCGCCAACACGTCCGGATTCATCGCCGCCCGGAACGCCAGGTGGCCACCAATGCAGATGCCCATAACGCCGAGTTTGCCGGTGCTCGCCGGATGCGTCTTGAGATAATCCAATACCGCCCGCGCATCGTGATCGTAATTAGCGACAGGTTTGGTGGTCTTCAACTCGTTGCCGCGATCCGCGCCCGCGCTGTCATAGACCAGGACGGTGCCGACTGGCTCATATTCGTGAAAAATCTCCGGGGTTGCCACCACGAATCCATGGCCTGCGAGCATTGCGGCAGCGCGACGGATCGGCCCCGTGACTTGAAAGATTTCGGAGAAGAGCACGATTGCCGGATATTTCCCAGCGGCGGCTGGCCTTGAGATAAAGGTTCGCACGGGGCCGCTCGGGGTCTGAATATCAACGAATTCGTGATCAATAATGGTCATGAGAACGGCGGTTATCGGCGAACACAGCCCACGAGTTCAACCTTCAAGATTTAACGCAGAGACGCGGAGCCGCTGAGAACTGAATCAGGTCGGTCGGCCATCCCCAGCAAGTGGTCTGTCACCCGTGATTTGTTGGGTAGCCGCAGCGGCACCATAAGTCCCATTCTTCCCATTCTTCCCATTCTTCCCCGCCCAAGCACTAGCCGAAAGCTGCACCCAAAACAGCGCGCTCGTCCGGCCGGAAAGCGACGGGACGTCGCTGCCACAGCGCTACCGCGTTAAGGCGCGCGCCTTTTCAATGAGCGACACGCACTCCGCGCGCGCGCCGTCCCGATCCGTACCCTTGGAATCCATGGCCATTTTCAAAGTGGACTCCCAGTTGGCGGCACCGCGATCGGGGGAATCGCCGAGCAACAATCCGAAGCTGGCCAGTGCGGCGTTCCACTGGAAATCGAGCGAACACTTCTTCCAGCTTTTGTTGTCATCGCGCAAAACAAACTCGCGTAACATCCGACGGTCGTTGCTGGGGTTCCGGTAGACCAACTTTAAAGTCAGCAGCTCATTATTGCTGGCGACTGAACCGGGCGCTGCCACTTGATA
>JAYTYG010000153.1:0-4940 GCA_043742585.1 Spartobacteria bacterium | reverse complement strand
CCCGGGCCCAGGGGGCCGTGTTTGGAGAAGAGGATTTGGACGCTGCCACGCGCCCAGCGTTTGCGTTGATCGAATAGCGCGGAGAGGGATTCGGGGGCGAGGCCGGTGGAGAGTTGTTCGTTGAGAAAGCCGGTCTGGTAGCCTTGCTGGAGCATGGCGATGGAGGTGATCTGATCCTCGGTGTCGTAGCCCATGACGATGCCGCCGATGGCCTCGACGGCGGCTCTCCGGACCAGGGCGCTGGAGCCCACGTAAAAGGCGCAGCCCCACGCATCCCGGCACGGCTCCATGACGGTGAAAAACATCGAGGTATCATCCGGCAACGAGCGTTGGAGTTGCAGGTTGTTGCGCATTGGATCGTAGTTGTAAAATGTCTGCGGCGTTTGCAGAATTCCCCATTGCGGATTCTCCATGAGCAACCCGACCGTGCGCAGCAGGAAGTTGGGCATTGGGATGAAGTCGGCGTCGAACATCGCAATGAAGGGCGCCGTGGTCTGGGTGAGCGCGAAGTTGTGGTTGCCGGGTTTCTTGTGGGCATTGCCAGGGCGCCGGATATAGCCGATGCCGGCCTGCTCGCATTTGTCCTTGAGCCAGTCGCGCTTGCCATCATCGAGGAGGAAGCCGCGGGTGTGTGGATATTCGAGGAGTTTGATGGCGAGGATGGTTTTCTCGAGGATCTCCCACTCTTCGTTGTAAGTGGCGACAAAGATATCCACCTGGGGCCACTGCTCTGCGGGGAGTTTGCGTAAGGTTGCCAAGGCGCGATCGGCGTCGGCGGTGCGGTCCCGGTACCGGCTCATGGTGAGGAGGAAGATAAAGAAGTCGGCGAAATTGATGACCTCGAAAGCAAACAGGATCTTGGTCAGCCAGCTGTCCACGTTGTTGAGATCGCTGGTGTATAGGAGGTAATGCAGTCGCCAGAGCAGGTAGCAACCGACCGCCACCGCGCAGCTCAGGGAGGCGGTGCCGCGCCAGAAGGTGGCGGAGCGTTTGCCAAAGACGATGGCGGCAAGCACCGCCGCATTAGCGAGCAGGATGATTCCGGTGACGGGATCCAGGAAGGTCATCCTTGTGGTAATCTTGTGGGAGAGCTACTTGCCGAGCGTGATCCGCGTGGTGCGGCCCACTTGGTTGGCGCTGCCGAACATCTTGATCAGATCCTCCGCAGCGATGCTGACATTGACGATCATTGAGTCCGGCGTGGTCTTGGTCACCTTCGCCGCGAACATCGTCGGATTACTGGTATTGTTCGCCCCCGCGCCGCGCACCGAGATGACGGTGCCGGGAATCGATTGCGAGTTCCCATACAGGTAAACCTTGGCGCTCTGGCCAATCCGGATTTGGTCAAAGATGCGTTCCGGGACGGTGGCCTCGACATAGGATTTTGCGCAATCCACCAGTTCGCAGAGGATGGTGCCCTTGACCACATCGGAGCCTTTGGCGACGCGGACCGACTGGACCAGGCTGAGGGAGGGGGCGTGAATGGTGGAGTCGGAGAGTTTACAGACGGTTTGCTCTTCGTTGGTGAACTGGCGCTTGAGGGCTAGTCGGCGTTTTTCTTCGCGCGCGAGAGCGGCCGCAGCTTCGGCGCTCCGGAGTGAGAGCTCATCCAAGCGTTGCTGCTCATACGGGGCGCCAGAATAGCCGTCGAGCAGGATCCCTCTGCGGCCGGCTTCCAGCTCCGACTCGGTGCGGTTGAGGATCGCTTCCAGCGCGGCGACTTCGCTGGTTGCTTCTTTTTGGCGGGTTTGCGCCGACTCAAAGGCCTGCTGGGAATCGGTCCCTTTTGCCACCAGATCTTTTTGCCGGACACAATCCCGCGCCGCCTGTTCTTTGGTTTCCTGGGCTTTCCGGAGGAGCGCCGCTGCCTCGGCGAGTTTGAGCGTGAGGTGGTCGGCGTTGGAGTCGAGGTGGGATTGCAGCCGGCGTTCGAGCGAGCTCCGGAGCTCGTCGTAGCCTTTGATTTGCAGGTTGAATCCGTCGATTTCCGCTTCGGCCTGCTCGAGTTGCGAGCGCACCTGATCGATGCTACCGGTGTTTAATCGATCGTTTTTTATAACAAATAGCGTGGCGCCCATGGCCGCTGTGTCTCCGGCGGATAGACGGTCGCTGACGATCACTCCGTCGATGGGCGATTGCAGCAGCAGGATCGGCGCGTTGACGACGCCTTTGATGCTCGCGGACGTCAGAATCCGGATCCCGATCGTGGCGCAGGCGATCAAGGCAAAGGCGCCCACCACCGCGATCCGGGTTTTCCGGCTAAAAAGGAGGTTTTTCCAAACGAGCCGATTATCTTGCTGCGCTTGGGAGTTCAAGGGGTCCATGTCTTGCAGATCCTAGTCGAAGTCAACCTCAATGGCTGGAGAATTCGACGAGAGGGGCTGTTTGGGAATTATGAGGGATGGAGGCTCGGCGAACGCGGGCGCAGTTATACTCCGCGCGGTAAGAAATGGCACATTTCCTAGGATCGTGGAGCTGGTGGGACACTCGCCCCTTTGCACTTGCCTCGAGCTTGGCCATTTCCTCATTTGTCGCGGGGAGCCTTAGTTCCACTTTGTTAAGTGGGGTAACAGGAAGAAGACGTGACAGGGTGAGCCTGCGAGTTCTCATCATTCATACTTCATAACTTCCCCTTCGACCGGCCCGCGCACTATCCGGCCCTTCAGAATCTCTGCGGCTCCGCGTTAAATCCTCAAGAATTGAGATGCGATCGCCGAATTTTTACAAACGCAACAAAGTAGAATTAGGTTCGGCCCTGTGTGCCATTTTTGGAAATTGGCCAAACTCCAGTTACGCTGGAGGCGTATCAAGATAATAGCCTCCACCACCGTATTTCTTTAAACGCCTCCGGCGGAAAGCGCTGGGCAACCTCCAAACGCGGACAACCTCCAGGCTTGCGTGAGCGCGCCGGCCCACTGCCATTAAGTTAAGAAAAAAGACCCCATTTCCATGAGCAAAATAAAAGTTAGCCATGGCTAACAAGTAACGGCCGGAGCGATTCCGAGTGCCGAAGGTGCGAAAAGGTGAAAGCCCGGGGCAACGCCCTGGGTAACACGGGTTAGCGACCGGTGGCCTGTAGGGCCACGATACCCGTGCGATTCCAAGGCCGTTCACCCACCGTTGCTCCGCCCGATTCCTTAACTTAATCCTAAAATCGGAAATGATTGGCCGCAAAGAACGCAGAAAGCGCAGAGATTGAGGGATTTGCAGAAGTGTTTAGGCTCACCCGCATGGTGAACGCTTCGGCCGGTGACAATTGTCGGAACCTTCTGATGTTGAACGAATTGTGTGTTCAGATTCAGTTGCCATCGCCGTGTTTAGGTTAATGGCAGTGGCGCGCCGGCGGGGGGGCTCCATGGATGTTTTCTTCGTGGGCATTTGTTTAGAAGGCAACGGTGTAATTGAGGATGGCGCGGAACTCTTCGGTCGTGAATGTGTCACGCTGTCTATTGCGCGCGTAGCGGAGGCGTAGCCAGATGTTCTTTAACGCGCCGTTGGTGATGTGATAATCAACGGTCGCGTCGGCTTCATCCTCGTTGTTCCCGGCCGGAAGTACGCCATGCACGTAGCTGCCGAAGGCGCTCACCCCGGTCAGCCCGAGTTGCGCAAAATCGTAGCTGAGGCCGATCTGATAGGTCTTTTCCCGGGCCTGATCGAAGTCTGAGATCATGAGGGAATTGAAAGCGGAGGTGACGCCGAAGGGGTGAAAGCTCGTGGCGCCGGTGGTGTGGGTGAAGGCGAGCGTGAGCACGGCGCCGCAGTAGCTGGCGGCGAGACGGGCGCCGTAGAGTTGGGACGCGATCGGGCCGATGAGTTCCTGGCCGACGCTGCGTTGATCGAGGAATTGCAAGTCGCCGCGCACTTCAATGGCGTGCGTGAGTTTCGATGTATGCCCGGCTTGTATATAGAGGCTGTTGAAAAGATCGGCCGTACACTCATTGATCGCGCCGAGATAGGTCTTGGGCTCGGAGCCGAGGAGAAACCCGCCCACGGTGGTGCCGTGTTGGGTGTCGGGTGCGCCGGCGATTTCGGACATGGGCTTGAAATCCGGGCTGGTCCTGGTTTTCATGCGCGCCACGTAGCCGAAGCCAAAGTGGAGGTATTCCGAGGGTTTTACATCGAAGCCATAGGCCTCGAAGGTGTTCGGAATCATGAGCGCGTCATACGCGTTGATAAACGGCAGATCGAGCGCTTGGCGGAAAAACGTGGCGCTTGCCGGCCCGGCGCGGAGTTTGGCCCAGGCCTGGCCGAGCACGCAGAAGCCGTCGCTATTGGCGCGCAGGAGGCCGGTGTTGCTGCGGTCGCGCGGTGCGGCGAGGGGCTGGGTGGTGTAACTGGTGAGGCCGAGCTGGAGGGTGTCGCGCCACCAGCCGGTGGTGACGCCCAGCGCTCCGCCTGCGGTGAACGCTTCGTGCAGGACGTGGCCTGCGTCGATGTAGCGATAGTAAAGCTGCGGGCGCAGGCTGAACTCGGTGTCCCGGAAGAATGGGGCGTTGCTGAACGCTCCCAATAGCGCACCCGGTGGCGGCGGGACGGGCGCGGTGAGGGGAGCTGCCAGCTCGCTGGCTATGGTCGGGGGAAGGCGCTCGTTCGAGAGATCCTCGGGCGGGTTCGCGTGGACGAGTGCCGAGGTGAGAACCGCGACGAGCGTGAAAAGGCGAGGCTTCATGGCTTGGGCGCCAAGCTCGGGATTCTCCTTCGACTGCGCACGGAGAAAGAGGCCGCCTGATCGGCGGCGCAGGCGCGCGCGTGGATCAGGCTGGTGGGCTTGCCGGCAACTCGTCGCCCCATTCGCCCGCTGGACTGGGCCTTTACGCCACTGGGTTTCTGCGTTTGAATGCGCGCATGGCTTTAGTCGCTCTTACCGAATCCACTGTTGATCGTGTGCTTGCCGGGGACCGGATCACCGGGGAGGACGCGCGCACGCTGTATGCGTTGCC
>JAYTYG010000152.1:0-5735 GCA_043742585.1 Spartobacteria bacterium | reverse complement strand
ATGAAACGCGACGCTCCAGGATGCCCGCTATCGCGTTTTTATTGTGTTTTAGGGGCATTGCCATGGTCGGAAAGTGCCTGTTTTGGCCAAAAACGGCCTGAGTCCGACAGACTCCTAGATCTTCTTTGTGCTCTTTGTGTTCTATGTGGCTATCCTCGGTTCTTGGCGTTCTCGGCGGTTTTCCTCACCAGTTGTCGGTGCGGAAGGGGGAGGCGGGCATGCCCGCACCGTTGCAGAGCGTGCCGTCGGGATTGTTCGCCCAGCTATAGCGCACGGCGACGGGCTCCTTAATCTCGTCGTTGGTCAGCCACACTTTGTCGCCCTCGATGCGCGCGCTGGCCCACGTCCACTTGCGGTCCGCGCCGGCAATGGCGAATCCTTTGAGGTCGCCCCCCTTGGCGACGAGCCCGCCGTCGGTGTGCGTGAAGCTGAGCCCGATGTGGCCGGATTTGATTTCGAGCTTGTCGTAGAGCGGGCCCGACCAGGGCCGGTCCTGGCCGTAAACCGTGCTCAATGCCCAGAGCGCCAGGCGTCGCCCGATCTCCTGCTTGTTCTTGGGGCGCGCATCCCGTTCGTCGCCGATATCCGTGTTGATGGTCATCCCCGTTTTGGGGAGCGCGAGGGTTTTGCGCATGCTATCGCGCGTCAGCGCCCAGCCGCTGAATTCCACAGGCTCAGTGCTGGGCTTCAGGAAGTTGGCCAATTGCACCCAGGCAAACGGAAAGTCGCCCTGGCCCCAGTGCGCGCGCCAATCATTGATGAGCATTGGCAGCTGCTCGCGATACAACATCCCATCACCCACATTGGACTCGCCTTGATACCAGATGGCGCCCCGGATCGCGTAGGGAACCAGGGGCGCGATCTTCCCGTTAAACAGGTTGCCTGGGTGGTTGTTGGCCCAGCGCGGCCGACCGTTGCGCCCGGGGGCCCTCGGAGCCGACTTGTCTTCCGCCTTGGCTTTCTCCACCGCCTCATTCCAAGCCAGCGTGTCGGCGTCGAATTTGGCCACGGTCTCCGGGTTGAGATAAGTGGCGACATCATCTTCCCAGCGCTTGAACAGGGGTTTCAGCGCGGCCTTGTCATGCATCGCCTCCAGGCTCGTCCAGGCTTCGATGGGCGAGCTGTTTTGGGAGGCATTGATCAAGCCGATGGCCCTGCCGCTCAGCGCGTTGTGCAGTTCACGACCGAAGAAGTAGCCCGTTGCTGAGAACTCGCCGACGTTCCCAGGATCGCACACTTTCCATTGGCCTTTGCCGCGCTCCTCGGGTTCCACGGCGGCCCCGGATTGGACGGTAAACATCCGGATCTGCGGGAAATTCGCGGTGCTCCTTTCCTGGTCGGCGCTATTGGCGTTGTTGACCTGCATGAACATGTTGGATTCGCCCGCGCAGAGCCAGACCTCGCCGATGAGGACGTCTTTAATGAGGAGGCTGTTCCGGCCCTTGACGCTGAGCGTGGTTGGCTCGCCTGCGGATAGCTTGCCCAGACTCAGCTTCCATTTGCCGGCCCCGTCGGCCCTGGTGCTCCAGGATTCGGCGCCGATGCTGACGGTGACTTCTTCGCCGGCCTGCGCCCAACCCCAGATGGGCACCGCCATGTCGCTTTGCAGGACCATGTGATCGGAAAAAATCGCGGGCAGGCTCACCTCGGCCTCGGCGGGCGAAGCCACGAAGGCGCACAGGGCGAGCGAAATTTTAGAGAAGGTGCAGCCGCGAAAAAACGGAGTCATGGACTATATTTCAATGAGTCGACGAGGCGCGGTTTCCTTTGAAGTTTTCGGGGGCGGTCTGTGGGGAATTATGAAGGATGAATGATGAGTGATGAAGGAGGAGAAACCTTCGGGATTAACGCCCCCTTGCCCCCTTGCCCCCTTGCCCCCTTGCCCCCTTGCCACCTTGCCACCTTGTCACCTTGTCACCTTGTCACCTTGTCATCCCCCCCGCCCCCCCGCCCCCCGCCCCGGCCGCAGCGAGTTTGATCAGGCATTTCTGGCGCTCGCTGAGCGCCTTGTCCGCGTCGCGTTCCTTGCCGAACCTGGAGCGGGCCTTTTCGCTGCGTAATCGCAGCATGTCATACACGTCGCCGCCGAGCAGCGCGGAGATGTCTACTTTCATCTTTTCCATTTTCAAGTCGTCGGCGCTGACCACGTCGCCGTTGATCGGGCCGGCCTTGTATTTTGGGAACATGATCGCAGCTTCCGGACAGACCCGGGAACAGGCCGGGCAGTTGGTTTTACATTGGTCCTGGTTCTGCACCTGGATGTTGCGGTCCTCGTCCACGCCATACACTCCGAATAAGCAGAAGCTCAGGCATTGCATGCAGTTGGTGCAACGATCGTAATCAATCACCGGAAACCACGGCTTCCAATCCCCGTGCCGCGCCGCCCCCTTGGCCGCCCTGGTGCTTTCCACAAAGTCCGCCACCTGGCTGGGGTTGAGCCCGGCAATGTCGTGGCTGGTGAGCGGATGGTCGCCGTGGACGAACTCGGGGGTGTGCTCGAAACGGCCCAGCACCAGAGTGGCGCTGGAATCCGCAGGCGCCACGGCCTGCGCGCCGCCGGTGCGCGTCACCGCGTAGCCGCGCTCCAGCAGGGCGCTGAGGGTGCGATAACGCGCTTCGGGGTCGAGCGTCTGCGCGCCTGGGCCTTCGTAAAGAATCACGCGCAATGGGGTTTGATCTCGTGGTGACATCGTTGGTTTTATGTTTAAATTGGCTCCTGCTCGCGTGCTTCTGCCGCAGACGGCTCCTTGCCAGGCAGGTTCGGGCGTATTTCCGGGCTCCGCAATGCTTCCAGCACCGCCTCCGCGCTCATGGTGCGCATGTTTAATACCTCGGTCCCCGCTGCCCTCAGATCCGCTTTGCCCTGGTGAAATAGCCCTTTCACCGCCCGCGGATAGCACGCCGCAATTTTCAATGTCCCGCTCGCCGCCAGCCGTTGCAGCGAGGGATCGTGCCGCGCCGCCATTTCGCAAAGGTCCGCTACGGCTTCGAATGCGACGCCTGAGGCGCAGAGCCCTTCGAGAACGGCTTGTTTAAGCTCTTTGGTAATCACCTGCGCATACTGGCAGTGGCAGTATAGGATCCGGTGGCTAGGCGCGGGGTGGGTTTCGCTCATGGTTCTTTGGTGAGTGCAGTGAGTGCAGTGAGTGCAGTGAGTGCAGGACGCTGGCGTATGCAGTCGCAATTAATAAACAAAAACACGAGGTCATCCTGAGCGTAGCGCACGAGTTCCACGAGTGTGCGCAGTCGAAGGACCCCGTGGAACTTCAGGTTCGCTTTGTCTCCAAGCTCCACGGTATGCGAGGTCGAGGTCGAGGGACGCAGCGCTCAGTTGCAGCCGGGGTCTTTCGACTCCGGCCTCGCGGTGCTCGCCCTCCGCTCAAGATGACTGCGTTTTTCATAATTCATAATTCATAATTCATAACTCATAATTCCCCCCGCGTCCCCCCGCGTCCCGGTGCGTCGGGAGCGGCTTGCCGGGCTGGAAATGTTCGAGATGATCCAGCTTCGCCTCGAGGCCGGGGATCGCGGCCGGGAGCGCGTCGATGGCCGCGCGCACCGCATCGCGCAACGCGTCGGGATGGGCTTCGGCGCGTAAATTGAGGATGAGCTGGCCGCTTTGAACCGGTTCATCGAGCGTCAACGATAGCTCGGGGACAAAGTCGCTCCGGACCAGGTTGATTGCCGCAATATCGCCCAAACCTGCGTCGGGGCTGAGTGTCATTTTAAGGTGGGCGATCTCGCTGCCGGCCAGGCGGCTTTGAATGTCCTTGGCCAGGGTTTCCAGGGCCAGGCCCGAGTCGAAGCCCGCGCCCCTGCCCCGGAGCTCCACGGTGGCATTGAGCCAGCCCAGGAGCGCTTCGCCCTCGGCGTAGATTTCATAATCCACATCCATCACGCGGCGCCACACCTGTTCGCCTCGCGCAAGCTGCTCCAGCCACGCCTCCATGCCCAGGTTTTCCCGGGCCGATACCGCGCGGATTGTGGCCTGCGGATACGCCGCCGCAATCGCCGCCCGCAACGCCGCCAGCCTAGGCTCGTCCAGCAGCTCACATTTGCCAATGACGATGACATCCGCTTCCTCCAGCTGTTTGCGGTAAATATAGAGCACTTTCTCAGAGAATCGCCCCCCGCCGGCCAATCCGAAGATGCGTTCCGCGCGGATGGGATCCACCAGGACGCTCAGGGGCGCCACGAGGAAGCGGTCGCCGTAGATCCGGCGCAGCGGATAGGTCACCGTGGCCACCAGATCCGTGCAACTGCCCACCGGCTCCGCTATGAAAATGTCCGGCGCAGTGGCCTCGGTGAGTTTGCTGGCCGCCTCCACCAGGGAGTTGAAGCGACAGCAAAAACAGCCGCCCGGGATCTCCTGGGTTTCAAACCCTTTGGCGCGGAGCATCGCCGTGTCCACCAATTCCCGGCCCTGATCGTTGGTGATCAATCCCACCCGCAACCCCCGCGCCACAAACCCCTGCGCCAGCGCCGCGACCGCTGTGGTTTTACCCGCTCCAAGAAACCCGCCAATCATGAGGTAGCGGCATTTCTCCGGCGTTGGTGGCGTGTGTTCGGGGGCGGCTGTGTTCATTCCGTTGGGTGTTGGTTTTCCAAGATCCGATCGATCGTCGAATCCAGTAGGCTGCGATAATTCTCCAGGTCCACGCACTTGGCGTCCGGCGCGCCCGCGATCTCGTACAACCACCCTTTTCCATAGGGATCCTTGCCCACGGACTCGATATTCGCCGCCAGGCCCGGGTTGCCTCCCATAAACGTCCCCTCCCCCACGCAGTAGATATCTGAGATCGCTTTAAATCCTTCGATGGAGCCGATGATCTCCCCTGCGCACACCCCTGCCCCAGTGGCTTTTTCCCATTGGTGATCGACGATTTCGCCCAGCATCCGGGTCGCGAATTTCGTGAACCCGATCCGCCAGATCCCGGGTTGGACCTGCGCGAGCCAGAAGTGTGACGGGCTATAGAGAAATGTTACCGGGAGATGTGTAACGAAAGTTGAGCGCTTATAAAAATAGGTCGGGGTGGATTCCATGCGCGATTCCCGCGAGGCTGCGGGAATTACGTGTGCGTATAAATCTAAAAACGGCTCAGCTTCCGGATTTTATCCACCCACGGGCGCCCTGCTGTGGGGAATTATGAGGGATGAATTATGAAGGATGAATTATGAATTATGAATTATGAATTATGAATTATGAAGGATGAGGGATGAGGGATGAGGGATGAGGGATGAGGGATGAAGGATGATGGTTCAGAGAGCGGGGGCGCCGTTAATCCCGAGGCTTCTTTTCTGTCTGCATTCATCATTCATCATTCATCCTTCATAATTCCTCTAATCCCCCTTTCCTCTCCCGCTTGTTCTACTTCGACCATAACGCCACCTCCCCTCTCCTCCCGGCTGCCCGCGACGCCTGGCTCGATGCCTCGTCCCGCTTCATCGGGAATCCCTCCAGCCCCCATCGGCTCGGCGCCCGGGCCGACATCGCCCTTTCCGGGGCCCGCGAGAAGCTCGCCCTCTCCCTCGGGTGCCGTCCCGCAGACATCGTTTGGACCGGGGGGGCGACCGAATCCAACAACACCATTCTGGCGCATTTGGCGGCGACCATGGCTGGCCAGGCGTGGATCTCCGCGATCGAGCATCCCAGCGTCATGCAAGCCGCCCAACGCTGGTTCCCAGGGCGTTTGCGCCTCCTCCCGGTCACCTCCCAATGCGTGGTGGACCTGGCT
>JAYTYG010000151.1:0-5507 GCA_043742585.1 Spartobacteria bacterium | reverse complement strand
GAGCGAATTGGCTTTCCTTAGGCTTGGGGGGACATGCGCAGGAGTGGATGATTCCCGTGTAAGGAGGTCGTCCCGCATCGCTTTAAGTTGTTGCTCCTGAAAGCAAGCTGAGGACGGATATTTCAGGGGCAGGTTTAGCCGCGTTGCAAGCGGCAATGATATATCTCGCCGCCCGGTGTTTCTTAGATGCCTTTTATGGCGCATGAACGATTGCATTCAAATCTCGCTCGGGTTTTGGCGCGGAGAAAATTAGAGCGCGACCATGATTGAGCGGGCGCGGGTGGCAATATAAGTTGATGCGCCTGCAATGAGCTGTCGCTCTTCAAAATCAGCATCGTTAACTCGAGTTCCCAGCGGTGCCTGCGTTTACCCGGCTCCGCCGCCGGCGTCCCGCTTTCTCACTAAAGCATCCGGTGAAGATCGCTTTTGTTTACATGCAGGGCCGCTTGGGCCGGCTCGCCCAGGTGTGCCAGGGCACTGCGCCCATCGAGTTTTTTTATGGAGCGTTGGAACTCGCGCCTCAGGTTGCCTGGCCCCGCAGGTGGAAGGCGCGGTGGCGCGTTCCAACGTTTCGGAGAGTCGGCGGAGCGGTCCGATCCTGTGGTTGCGCCGGCTGATTTACCGGCTGCGCGGGAAGACGATGCCGTCGCCGTGGAAGAATGAGAAGTATCGGCGGGGCGCGTTGACGGAGAAGGACAGCAGCGCGTTTGGTCCGGCGGTTTGACTGGCCCCCGCAGGAGCACGCGGCGGGGCGCGGTAATCAAGGCTGGAAATCGGGGTCCGGCTGGCTTTGACTGGCCTCGATTATTGCCTGATGAGAATTCCCATGTTTGGACCTAAACCCGTCGCGACGGTGGCGATCAGTATGAAGCCGACCCGAGGGCCTTGGGGCGGCGCAAGTCCGTTTGTGGTGATGCTCAAGAGCGCGCTGGAGCGGCGCGGCTATCGCGTGGTCTATGATCTCAAGGGCGCGGTGGATTTGATCGTCCTCATCGATCCGCGATACAATGATCCGAGAAAAATTTTCGGCCCGATCGAGATCCGCGAATACAAGCGCCTACATCCCAAGGTCAAAGTCCTGCATCGCGTCAATGAATGTGACCAGCGCAAGGGAACTTCCGATATGGATCCGTTGCTCGCGGATGCCAATGATACGGCGGATCACACTGTGTTTATTTCCGAATGGCTGCGGATCTATCACTCGGCCCGGTGGTTCGATCCGGCCAAGCCGCACTCGATGATTTACAACGGGGCGCCGGCGGACACTTTTCATCCGATTGGCGCGGAGCTGCCGCAGGATGTTTATCGGGTGGTGACGCATCATTGGTCGGATAACCCATTAAAGGGGTTTGATGTTTACCAGGAAGTTGATCGGTTGTTGGTGGATAAAAAGTTGCCTGGCTTTGAGTTCTGGCTCATCGGCCGCTGGCCGGCAGGCCTGGAGTGGAAGGCGACCCGGACCATGACGCCGCTGGCGGGCGCGCCGCTGGCCCGGGCGCTGCGGTCCTGTCATTTGTATCTCACTGGGACGCGCTGGGAACCTTGTGGGATGCATCATGTGGAGGGCGCGCAATGCGGGTTGCCGCTGGCTTATCATCTGGACGGTGGCGGGGTGGTGGAAGCGGGCGTGAAATATGGGCTGGGGTTTCGGGATAACGTGCTGGAAACCTTACTCGAAGCCCGGGCGCGCCACGTCGAATTGCGGGCGCGCCTGCTGGCCAATATTCCGAGCGGGGACCGCATGGCGATGGATTATGCGGAGCTGATTCAGTCGATGCTGGCGGGCGCGTGAATATGAGGGCGCTGATTTCGGCCCCGGGAGGTGCCAGCTCTCGCGTATGAACAGACGATCGGCGCAAACCCCGGACGGCGAGTTGCGGGTGGGCTTTATTATTGATGGAAATCTGCCTGCGCCTGGGGAGATCTTCCTTAAACGGATGTCGCCGCACCGTTTGTTCACCGGTTGGCCCAGCGCGTCGCCCATGGGCCAGATGCGGTTCAATGCCATCGCCCAATGTTTGGCGGCGCGCGGCTCGGCTCGGTATGAGCTTTACCGGCCGTTTGGGCGGTCCTACGACGCGGTGATTTTTTTAAAGTCGATGAACGAGGCGTGTTTGGCGCTGGCGCAACGGCTCAAGGCCGGCGGCACGACGGTGATCTTCGACGCGAACGTCGATTATTATTCGAACGCTCCTGGCGAGGGTTACTACGCCGGAATGGCGCCCACGGAGCGGCAACGCGCCCAGGCCATTGCCATGACCACGCTGGCGGACGGGGTGATGGCTTCCTCCCGGCATCTGACGGCGGTTTGCTCACAATACAATGCCCGCTGCCAATGGGTGCCCGATAATGTGGAAAATGTCCCGGCACTGCAGCCGCAGCCGCGCTATTCCGAGCCGCTGGATTTGTGGTGGAGCGGTGAGCCGGTGAAGCTCTTTGAGTTGTTGCTGATCGAGGAGGTCCTGCTGAAGTTGCGCCCGCGCATCCATCTGCACCTGGTGACGAATTCCTTGTCCGCGTTGGAGCGTTGGCGGGGAGATTTTAAAGCGCGTTTTCTGCGGCTGCTGGAGGCGCTCCCGCATACCGTGCATGGCTTTGAATCGGTGGCCGATCTCCAGCAGAAATACACTGCGGGCGGCCTGATTATCTCACCGCGGTTTTTAGATCATCCGTATAACCTTGGGCATAGTGAGTGGAAGCTGACCCTCGGGATGGCTTGCGGATTGCCCGCGCTGGGTAGTCCGGTGCCGAGTTATTTGGATGTCGCGGAACGCGCGGCGCCCGGCGCGATCCGAGTCTGTGAGACGCTGGAAGATTGGGAGTCGGGTTTGCGGCAATGTCTCTCCGGCGACTGGTCCTGGGCCGAGGCGCGGGCGGCTGCGCGGCGGGTGGTGCAGGAGCACTACAGCACGCCGGTGGTGAGTGGGCTGCATCTTGAGTTTGTGCGCAAATGTTTGGCGGATACACCCGACGTATGAGCCTGCGCGGTTTCTTCCAGGCCCAGGCCATGCGTTGGGTGGATCCCGGTTTGCGCGCCAGGTTTTGGCGGTTGCTCGATGAGCCGTCGCGACTCTCCTTTCGCGCTCGGCTGCGAACCGCGAAGTTGAGCGCGCCGGCCGGGGCGCCCGTGCTCAATTACGGGGGCGCTTTGGTGGGCCACGGAATGGTGCATGGCGGCCGGGTGAAGTTGATTCATTTGGCAGAGCGCTTTCCCGAGGCGCCCGGGGATTTTAATCTGCTTTATTTGGTCAGTAGCGCTCCGCCGCGCTTTGGGCTGGAGCTGGTGGACTGGGCGCGTGGGCACGGGGTGAAGTTTGTCTTGAACCAGAACGGCGTGGCTTACCCGGCGTGGTACGGAGACCGGTGCGAGGAGATCAATGGGCCGATGCGCACGTTGCGACAGCAGGCGGACTTTGTATTTCATCAAAGTAAGTTTTGTAAATCTTGCGCTGATCAGTTTCTAGGTGAAGTTTCTGCGCCTGGCGAAATCGCGTTTAATTGTGTCGATACCGCGCTCTTTTGCCCAGACCGACCACCCGCCGTCGACGTTTGTCAGCTCCTTGTCGCTGGGTCGCATCACGAAAGTTATCGGGTCCTCAGCGCGCTTGAAACCGTCGCCGAATTGCGCCGCCGCCGGTTCCCGGTCCGACTCCGGCTGGCGGGCCGCCTGGCCTGGCCAAATGCGGAAGCTGAAGTGCGGGAAAAGATCCAGGCCCTGGGCATTGCCGAAGCCGTGGAGCTGGCCGCGCCGTATAGCCAGTCGGAGGCGCCGGAAATCTATCGCGCCGCGCATATTTTGATTCACGCCAAGTATAAGGATCCTTGCCCGACGGTGCCGATCGAGGCGATGGCTTGCGGGGTCCCGGTGATGGGGTCGCGCAGCGGGGGGATGCCGGAGTTGGTGTCGGAGTCGGCGGGCGTGTTGATCGAGGTGCCGGAGAGTTGGGCGGAGAATCATTGGCCTGCACCCGGGGCGCTGGCGGATGGGGTGGAGACGATCATGAGCCGCTGGCCACAGTTCAGCGCCGATGCGCGGGCGCATGCGGTGGCGCGGTTTTCGAATAAGCAGTGGGTGGCGCAGCATGCCCGGGTATTTGATAGCCTGCTAAAACGCTGATGAATAAAGTATCCGCGCCGCCGCAAGTGACGGTTCTTATGCCAGTGTATAACGGTGTGGCGCATCTAATGCAGGCGGTGGATAGTATCCTGGCGCAGAGCTTCACGGACTTTGAATTCCTGATCATTAACGATGGTTCGACGGACGGCTCCAGTGTGTTGCTAAGGGCTTACTCCGATCCGCGAATCCGTCTGGTGGATAATCCGGTGAATCTGGGCCTGGTCGCGACGCTTAATCGTGGGCTGGAGCTGGCGCGCGGCGCATGGGTTGCCCGGCAGGATCACGACGATTGGAGTCGGGCGGACCGGCTGCAAATGCAGGTGGATTTTTTGCGGAGCCGTCCGGAGGTGCTTTTGGTGGGCTCGGAGGCGTTTGCGGTCGATGCGCGCGGCCGGATCGCTTACCGGCTTCTGCGGCCGCTGGGGGAGGAAGGCATCCGCTGGTATCTCGGCTTTGATAACGCGTTTATTCATAGCTCCGTGATGTTCAGACGCGCGCCGATCCTGTCCGCTTTCGGCGCCTACCCCCAGTCGCTGCATTCGGAGGATTACGCCCTGTGGTCGCGCGTGGCGGCCGAGTCGCCCACTGCTAATTTAGGCGAGCCGTTGGTCTATTATCGCGAGCATACAGGCTCGGTGACTGGTGGGATGTCCGGGACAGATTCCGAGCGGTTTGTTCATGCCACCGATTCGATCCGAGCCGCTAATTTGCAGCGTTGGCTGGGCGCCGTGGGCAAGGCGGAGCCGGCGGCTGCTGCGGCGGTGGCGAGGATTTTCTCCAATCGCCGACGTCCTTTCAGTCGGGAATCCGCAGAGGAGTTTCTGGGCGCGATGTCTGACTTGCTGCGGCTGCGGCCCGATCTGTGGCCGCTCTGTGCGGATTTGAAGCGGACCGTGGCGGTGCAGTTCTGCGAATTGGCCTACCGTCTATTGCCGATAAGCGGCGGGATGGCGCTGCGCCTTTACGTCCGGGCGCTTTATCTGTCGCCAGGGCTGTGCGCCAAGCTGCCCTGGGTGCGCGTATGCGCGCTGCTTTTGCTCGGGGATCGGGCCCGGCGGATTTATCTCTGGATGCAGAACCTGAAAACGGGAGTGGAAACGAAAGAGTAGGGGCTGCCCCAGGATTGCGGCTTTCTGAGGTTTTGTGGTTTTTTAAATCCGGTTCACGGAGACTTATGAAATTATTATTTCCACTTTGTTAAGTGGGGTAACAGGAAGAGGAAGAGGAAGTGACAGGGTGAGCCTGCGAATTCTCATCATTCATACTTCATACTTCATAACTTCATAACGTCCCCCTTCGACCGGCCCGCGCACTATCCGGCCCTTCTGAATCTCTGCGGCTCCGCGTTAAATCCTCAAGAATTGAGATGCGATCACCGAATATTTACAAA
>JAYTYG010000150.1:0-5594 GCA_043742585.1 Spartobacteria bacterium | reverse complement strand
TACTGCTGCTACGACAAGCGCAAACGTCCGAATTTCAATACCCAGTGGGCTTCCGCAGCTTAAGTTGACGCGTATGCCGCAGCGGGCCTACCCTGGGCTGGAGGACGTAATCCCGTTGGGATATATGAAAATCCAGTTGGGATGGATCGAATTTGGATAGATGAAGTCCTGCTATTGTAGATAAATTCAGAAGCGTAACCCCTGACCTAAGTGGTAAGTGGCTCAGGCAAGTTAGATGAAAAGTGTTCATTTAGAATCTGCGTTCATCGGCGTTCATTTCCGGCCCACTTCCGGTTCACTTCCGGTCTCGATTCATCGATGGCCACTTTTTCGGATTTGCCCAGTTTTTGCAGGTAGGCTATGAGCGCCACGATCTCGCGATCGGGCGGAACTTCAGCGCCAGCGTTCTTTAGATCGGCGACGATGGTGCCCGATTGCGCTTCGCAGGTGCGCTGGATCTCGGTGTCTGTCATCGGCGCGTATGGGACGCCGATCCTGCGCTGCACGGATAGTTTGTTAGGTAATGCAGCCGTGTCTGTCTTGTCGCTGAATAGCCACGCATAGTTAGGCATCGTCGAGCCGGGGCTGATCTGCCGCGGGTCGCGCATGTGGAAGAAGTGCCAGGAGTTGGGATATTTGCCGCCTTCACGGGCCAGGTCCGGGCCGGTGCGCTTGGAGCCCCATTGGAAGGGATGATCGTAGATGGATTCGCCGAGTTTGGAGTATTGGCCGTAGCGGAGGACGTCGCCAACCAGGGTGCGGATCTGTTGGGAATGACAGTTATAGCAGCCTTCGCGGATATAGATGTCGCGCCCGGCGAGTTCGAGTGGAGTATAGGGAATCTGGCGGACGCCATCGATGCTGGTGGCGGTATTGATCATGACGGTGGGGATGATCTGGGAGAGGCCGCCGATGAATACAGCGACGGTGGTGAGCGCGGTGAATGGGAGTGCGTTGGCGAGCAGTCGATCATACCAATCGCCCCACCCTTTTTTAGAGAACTCGATGTTCATGCTCATGAGCATGGCTGTGCCGAGCAGGCCGACGATGCATAGGCTGCCGGCAATGGTGGGCAGTGCGGCCCAGCCTGCAGCAAACAGGAAGAGCAGCGTGGTGAAGATGACTGGCGCATTTAGGAATCCGGCGACGAGGCTCATCTTGCTGTCTTTTGGCTGTATATAGACTTCGACGCTGCCATTGACAGTTTCCGCGCCCCTGGCTGTGCGCCAGATGTTCCAGGCGAGCATGATGAAGCCAGCCAGATACATGAGTCCGCCAAGCGCGCGGACGTGCATGAGCATCCTGGTGGAGGTGACAGCTTCGATGAAGTTAGGATAGGCCAGCACTGTGCCGCCTTCCTTGGTGGCCCCGAGCATCAGTCCCTGGGTGATGCCAGAGACATACATGGACACCATATAGATGAGGATGCCGACTGTCCCGAGCCAGAAATGCATGTTGGCGGCGTTGGTGGAATGCAGGGGCCGTTTCCAGAGCCGGGGCGCGAGCCAGTAGAACATGCCGGCGGCCATGAATCCGTTCCAGCCCAGGGCGGCGCCGTGGACGTGGGCGATGGTCCAGTCGCTGTAGTGCGAGAGGGCGTTGACGGAGCGGATCGAGAGCAGTGGCCCTTCGAGAGTGGCCATGCCGTAAAAGGTGACGCCGCCGACGAAGAATTTCAGCACCGGCTCGGTGCGTAGTTTATGCCAGGCCCCGCGCAGGGTGAGCAGGCCGTTGAGCATTCCGCCCCAGCTCGGCGCCCAGAGCATGAGTGAGAAGATCATGCCCAGGGATTGAAGCCAGACGGGCAGGGAGGTGTTGAGGAGATGATGCGGCCCGGCCCAGATATAGATAAATACCAGGGACCAGAAGTGGACGATGGAGAGGCGATAGCTGTATACGGGGCGCTCGGCTGCCTTGGGCAGGAAGTAATACATGATGCCCAGGATCGGCGTGGTGAGGAAGAAGGCGACGGCGTTGTGCCCATACCACCATTGCACGAGGGCATCCTGCACGCCGCCGAAGATGGGATAGCTGTGGGTCCAGCTCGTGGGGATGGAGAGGTGGTTGACTATATATAGCATCGCCACGGTGATGACGGTGGCGATGTAGAACCAGATGGCGACATACAGGCTCGGCTCGTTGCGCCGGGCCAGGGTCCAGAAGAAGTTGATGCCGAATACCACCCAGATCAGCGCCACGGCGATGTCGATGGGCCAGATGAGCTCGGCGTATTCCTTGCCACGGGTGAGCCCGAGCGGCAGCGTGATGGCGGCCGCTACGATGATGGCTTGCCAGCCCCAGAAGTGAATGTGGGAGAGGAGCTTGGAGGCGGTGCGGGCTTTGACCAGGCGCTGCGTGGAGTAGTAGATGCCGGCAAACATCATGTTGCCTACGAAGGCGAAGATGACTGCGTTGGTGTGCAGCGCGCGCAGGCGCCCGAACGTGAGCCAGGAGGTGTTGAAGTTCGCCTGCCAGACTCCAAGTTGCGTGGCGATGAGCACGCCTACCAGCATCCCGACTATCCCCCAAAATATGGAGGCCACCATGAATTGGCGCACGGGTGTGTCGTCGTATTCGATTCGGGTTTTTTCGCCTGCGTGGGCGTGGCTTACGGTGCTCATGAGTGTTTTTTACAAGGAAGGGTGGATGCAGGCTCGGGGAAGGGCGGGGCGTCGGGCTCGAGGGGGAGCAATGCGTCGCGTTCGTTGAAGCTGCGGGGGTCGCAGGTGGTGGCGATCCAGAGGGTCACGAAGAATCCGACCAGGAGCATTCCCACGAATATGGTGAGGGCGAGGACGTTCATCAGAGAGTTGCGGGATTGAGCGGGAAATCGGGGCGGGCGGCAGCGGCTGGCGTTGTGAGGGAGCTCGAAGCGGTGGCGGCCACGCGCGCGGACTCGTTCTGAGTTTCCGCGCGTTTTTCAGCGCATTGGCAGTGCTCGCATCGGCGGCATTTACCCGGTTCGTGTGCGGATTCGTGGCCGGGTTCGTGGTGGTCTGCGGTGGGTTCGATCACGCACGTAGTTTGCCGGTTCCCGGCCGGGGTTGCTCACCGCCGGTTGTGCAAGTCGGACCGTGGCTTGTGTTGCTGTGGGCCGGGGCGCGGGCTAATTTTGAGGCGTGATTCCTTCAGCAGTAGGCTTGATTTCCGATAAGCTCTCGCATTCGCAAGTGTTGCTCGATTATGAGCGGGCGTTTGCGGCGGCCACGGGTTTGCCGCTGACGTTTACTCCGGCCGGGGCGGATTCACAGGGCGTGCGGCCGGGTACGGGGGCGAATCCTTTTTGCACGCAGATGTCTGAGAGTGAGCAGGGGTGCCGGATTTGCCTGGATATTCAGGGCCAGCTTTCCAGTGCGAGCGCGGAGGGCGCCACGGGGAGTGCCGCTTGTCTCGCGGGTCTCACGGATTCTTCGGTGCCGGTGCGCGTGGGGGACAAGCTCCTTGGCTTTCTGCGCACCGGGCAGGTGGCTTTGAAGGGGCTCACGCCGATTGATTTCGGGCGGGTATCGGAGTTTTTAAAACAGGGCGGGGCGGACGTGGATTGGGAGACGCTTGAGCGGGCGTATTTTGGGACCCGTGTGATTGAGCGGACGCAGTATGAGGCGGTGTTGCGCTTGCTGGAGGTGTTCGCGCAGCACCTGGCGCTGGCGGCCGAGCAGATTGCCACTCAGCAGGTGCATGCGGAACCGACTATGGTGGAGCGGGCGCGGGCGGTGATCGAGGCGCGCAGCGGCGAGGCACTGTCGTTGGAAGAGATCGCCCGCAGCGTGCATTCGAGCACGTTTCATTTCTGCAAGATTTTCAAGCGGGCCACTGGGATGACTTTTACGCAGTATCTTTCGATGGTCCGGGTGGCTAAAGCCAAGAAGCTACTGGCGAATCCGCAGGCGCGCATTTCCGAGGTGGCTTTTGAGGCCGGGTTCGCCTCGCTGACTCATTTCAATCGGATGTTCCTGCGAATTGCAGGGCAGTCGCCGACGGATTTCCGCAGGGGGATTAGCCACAAAGAACACAAAGAACACAGAGACCACAAAGATTTTTTAAAGGCACTCCGTGATAATCCTGCTTTGTGATCTTTGCGTTCTCTGTGGCTAAAAGTCGGCTGGCGGCCGTATAGGGGGTGTCTTGGTGATTGCTCTGCCCGGCTAAGCCTCAGAGTAATTACTATCGGTGAAAGATATTAAATCGCTGTGTGATAAAATTCGACAGATCGCGTATGATATTCATGTGTATCATTCGCACGGTCACTTGGAAAAAGTTTATGAAAATGCGCTCGTGCACCGGTTGCGAAAAGCCGGGTTGGCTGTCGAGCAGCAGTACCCGATTAAGGTATACGAGGAGGACGGAACTGTGGTGGGTGATTATTATGCGGATTTGCTCGTGGAGAGATATTTGATCGTCGAAGTGAAGTAAGCCAAGGCATTGGGGCTGGAGCACGAAGCGCAGGTGCTCGGATATTTGAAATCTTCCCGAGTGGAGCACGGCTTGTTGGTGAATTTCGGTTCTTGCCGGTTTGAGGTCCGCAAGTTTATTTGGACGTAAAGATAACAATCGGTAACGCAAAACAAAATTTTTTTACAATCAATTTCGGATAATTCAGCTTTGCCCTCTTTTCCGTTATCTTTTGTAAATGCGGGCAGGGGTTAGAAGTCGCGCAGGGTGGCCATGGCGTTGACTGCGTCGAGGATGGCGGGAGCGATTTTCTGGAGGGGTAGGAGGTTGTCGACAATGCCCATGTCCACGGCGGCACGCGGCATGCCGTAGACGACCGAGGTGGCTTCGTCTTGGGCGATGGTGCGGGCACCGAAGGCTTTGAGGAGTTGCATGCCCATGGCGCCATCAGTGCCCAGGCCGGTGAGAATGCCGGCCACGACTCGGGCGCTGTGTTTTTGTGAGACGGAGCGAAAGAGGACGTCGACTGAGGGGCGGCAAAAGTGGACTGGGGCTTTTTGGTTGAGAGCGACGCGGAAGCTGTGGTCGGTCCACTTGAGGGCCATGTGGAAGTTGCCCGGCGCGATGAGGGCCAGGCCCGGGCGCAGCTCGTCGCCCTCGGCGGCTTCGCGGACTTCGAATTTGCATAATTCGTTGAGGCGCTTGGCGAATTCGCCGGAGAAGTTGGCGGGGATGTGTTGGGTGATGGCGATGGGAGGGAGGCCGTCGGGGAGGAGTGGTAGAAGATATTTGAGCGCCTCGGTGCCGCCGGTCGAGGCACCCAGCAAAATGATTTGCTCGGGATGATAGCCCCCGGATCGGGCCAGCAGTGGGCCCGCGCTGCTCATGTCGATGGGGCTGGTCAGGGACGGCTGGCGGCGCGAGATGGCGGCGGCTTTGACACGCATGCCGAGTTGTTCGCCCAAGCGGGCCAGGGATTCGGTGTCGGCGGGTTTGCCAAGGACTTCAAAGGCGCCGGCTTCGAGGGCGTCCAGGGCGATACGCGAGCCGGCTTGGCTGAGGGAGCTGAGGATAATGACGGGAGTGGGCCGTGGTAGCTTTTGGAGAATGCGCAGGAAGGTGAGGCCGTCCATGCGGGGCATATCGATGTCGAGGGTGAGGACATCGGGGTGGAGGGTTTCCATTTTTTCACGCGCGATATA
>JAYTYG010000149.1:0-4896 GCA_043742585.1 Spartobacteria bacterium | reverse complement strand
AACCCGCAGCTTGTTCCGCCAACCACTCCGATCGAAAGGCTTGGCGCGCCGCCAACTCCTGAGGCTTAACCCCCAATAGGCGGGGCTGCAGCGCGCGATTGAGATTGAGACAGCTTGCGTCATCGCCGTCACGGACCCGCAACGGCACCACACGCACGTCCTCCATGAGCTTGGCGTCGAGCGCATACGCCTCGCGGCCCTGCCGGGTATTAAGATCGTCATAGATCGGCAACGCCGATTCCCCCAGCAATGTGAACCCGCCCGTGCCCGTCGCCCGCTCCAGCGTCGCAGCCTGCGGGCGCTGTCGAAACGCATCCACCGCCACCACCATAAACACGCCACTGGCCAATACCGCTAGCGTCGACAAGCTCCGGCCACGACGCCGGGCCGCGTTACGTCTGCCGAGCTCAGCAATCGTCTCCAGTCCAACCGATGCGCTCCTGGCCACGATCCGCAGCCACGCCTGGGCCGAAAAAACACAAGCCAGCAACAGCAACGAACCCGCTCCGAAAAAGCTCTCGGCACCCGCCACGCAAAGCACCAAAGCCAAAGCGCTTCCCAGACAAAGCCCAGCCCCGATGACAGGCCACTTCCACGCCGACGACTTGCGCACTCGCCCTGCGCTCCCGGACACGCCCAACTCAGATTGAATCGACAATGGACCGCTTAACAATTCCCGGGCGCTGTGGTGAAACTGTCTGCGACTCGCGAGCCACATTGCCAAGACAGCTATCCAGACAGCTGACACCGCGCCGACCAGCAACGTCCCAGCAGACGGCGCAAAAACAAAGTGCGCGCCGACCACCGCATCGCGCCAGAGCGAGCCGAGCGCAGTTAGGATTCCCTGGGTATATAGCAGCGCGCCGATCGTGCCCAACACGCTGCCCGCCATTGCCACGACAATACCTTCGCCAGCAAACAGCCGCTGCACCTGCCCCGCACGCCAGCCCAGCGCCATTAAGAGCCCCGCCTGCGCCTGCCGTTGTTCGATGGAAAAAACATACAGTAACCCCGTCAGCACTGCCGCCGCTGCCATGAGAAAAACCGAGAAGCTCACAAACAATTCCCCGAAATCCACAGGCCCTTTCGTCGCCGCCAACGCCTGCTCCCGCAACGGCAAAAAATTCAGTCCCGCGCCCCGCGGAGTGAGCTTTTGCAAGGTCTGTGACGCGATCGCACTTTCGGAAGTCGTCCCCGGATAACGGATCGCAGTAAGAGCGCCCCAGCGGTTCGCCCACATCTGCTGCGCGGTCGCTATATTTACAAAAGCTTTAGGTGTCCCGCGATAGGTATTCCAATACGCCTCATCCTTGGGTCGAAACCTGGTCACATCTATATCGAATCCAGGCTCCCAATCCCTGCAATTCTGCTTATCCGAAAGCCCTGGAAAATTCGGCATCCAGCTTCCATTCAACTGCGGCTCGGCCATGCGCAATACAGCCAGCACCTTGAATTCGCGGGTACGCTCCACGAGCTGACGGCGTTCGCCGGAAACAAAAAACTTCAACTGCACCCGGCCACCGGAACTAACCCCGAGATCGTCTGCGAGCCATTGGTTAATAACGATCTCGTCCTCGGCCAAAGCGGCGGGAAGAAAGCCACTGCGCGCCGCATCCACTCCGGTCACCATGGAGTAAGGCACAGCCTTGTCTCCAGCTCGGATCTCGTTCACCAGATAGGTCAGCGCTTCGATGCCACGCGGCGCCGCCAAAATGATTTGGGGCTCCAGAAACACGCGGTTCGTGCGCAGTTCGCGAGCCCCGGCTTGATCCAGATCCCGCAATTCGAGCCCGGCATCGGCAAGCTGCCAATGGGCACGCACCTCCGACTCCAACTCCGCTACGGATCGGTTTCCGGCCAGCAACAGATTGGCCTGGCCTTTGATCCCTAACTTTTCCTGTAACAGCGCCAACGGAACGAAGATGCTATATTGCGGCACTTGATTCGCCTGCAAACCAAAGTTCCCAAAGCTGTCTTCGGAGACGCTGCTCATCACCCGCACTCGCAAGGCGAGCACTTGATTCTCTTCGCCGGAAAAAGGCGCGTCTTTGGAAAACAACCCGGGTTTTTCGACGCGCACGATGAGTGTGTCTCCCTGACTGACCCCTAGTTGAGCCGCCATCCGGGCATTGATCCAAGCCGGCGGATTCTGGGGGGCGTTCTGGTTCTGGGGGGGCTGGGAGTTGTTCTGCGGGGCTTGGCTCTGGCCACCAGCCGCCGCTTCCGGCCCGAGCTTCCAGAACCTATCATCCACCCCAAGGATCTGGGCCTGATTGATTCGAGCCGCGCCCTCCACCCGCGACACGCTGCCGCGCAATAGCAATACCGGAGCCGTGCGCGGCCCGAGTTCACCCGCCAAACCCTCGCGGAAAAAACCGTCCCCGCCCAGCATCACGGACTCCACCTGACCCACGCGCAACTTGGCCTGCCGCAGCAAAGTGGCCTTGACGGAATCACCGACCAGAAGTGAGCCCGTGAGCACCACGGTGCCGAGCGCGGTGCCAAGCAGGACCCCGAGATGCGTACGCCAATAATGACAAAGGCTCCTAACAATCAGCGTGAAGCTATTCACGACTGCGCGCGCTCCACAAGTTTCCCGCCCTCGATCTCAAAGATCCGCTGCATGCGGTTAGCCACATCGAGAGCATGCGACACAACAATCAAAGTTAGATTATGCCCTCGGTTGATCTCTAACAATAAGTCCATCAAGCGCCCTGCCGAGCCCCGATCCAGCGAACCTGTCGGCTCGTCTGCAAGTAACAGCTTCGGCTCATGGATCAACGCCCGCGCCACTGCCACACGTTGGCGTTCGCCCCCGGAAAGCTCTCCTGGCCGATGCTTGAGCCGGTCCCGCAGCCCCACTGCTTCAAGCAACGACTCCGCCCGGGCCCGCATCGCGCCTCGATCCACGCCCGCCCGCGCCAAAGTGGGCACGAGCACATTCTCAAGAATCGAGCACTGCGGCAGCAGATGATGCTGCTGAAAAATAAAGCCCACAGTCTCATTCCTGTATACAGCCAGACCCCGCGCATCCATCTGTTCGAGGCTCCGGCCATCCACCGTAATCCGGCCCGCATCCACCCGATCCAACGCACCCAACAGATTAAGCAAAGTGCTCTTCCCAGAGCCCGACGGCCCCAGAATCGCCACCGTCTCACCTGCGGTTAGTTGCCAGTTTACGTCGCGCAAAACCTGGACAGGTTCGCCGCCACCCGGTGCGCGATAGGACTTTGTTAGATTGTTAATTTCTATAAGCATCGTTACTCCTGAATAAACCATCGGCGCGCCTTCATTTCGAAGCGCGGCAAAGAATTCGAACCCACATTGCGGACAGGGATCCTAAGCGCAAAGGCCAGGGCAAACGCCAACTGCAACTTGGCCGCGGCGCCAGCATCCACGCTCTCAACTTCCAACTCCACCTCCGCCATCGTCCCGCTCGGTCTCGCAACGCGCACCCGGTACTCGGTGATCTCGGACTGCAACCGCACCACGGCATCAATGGCACTGGGATATAGATTCACCCCGCGCACCACGATCATATCATCCGCGCGCCCCAAGATGCCGCCCTGCAACGCCAGGCCTTGTGCATCGACGCAGGCCCGCACCAGGTCGCCCGTGCGATAGCGCAACAGCGGCATCCCAAATCGTCGCAACGGAGTCAGCACCAGCTCCCCCACCGCCCCGTCGGCGGCAGGCGCGCCCGTCAGCGGATCAACGACCTCGGCATAATAAGAATCAGCGACGATGCGCTGGACGTTCTCCGCCGCCGGATCCTGAAACGTCACGGGGCCCACCTCAGTCATGCCATAGTGATCGATCACCTGCGCGCCATTCCACGCCTTGCTAAGGCGCTCGCGCACGCTGGGAAGACTGCCACCGGGTTCACCGGCCACAATAATTTTCGCCACCACTGACTTCGCCAGATCAATCCCAGCGCCGCTGGCAACTTCCGCCAGATGCAAAGCATAAGTGGGCGTGCATAATAACACATTCGCCTGATTACCAATCAAAGCCTGGAGCCGGGCGATACTGCTGAGACCGCCTCCCGGCAAGCCCATTACACCGAGCTTAGCCGCCGCTTCAAACGCCGTCCAAAAACCGAGAAACGGGCCAAAGGAAAAAGCGAAATAGATTCGATCCCCGCGACAGACTCGCGCGGCGCTATATATCTGCGCCCAATTCTCCAGGAGCCCATCCCAGGTCTCCTGCGTATCCAGCCAGATCAAGGGGCGGCCGGTTGTGCCAGTGGTCTGACAGAAGCGAGTATAGCGATCGAGCGGATACGTGAGGTTGGAGCCGTAGAGCGGATGCGCCGCCTGATCGGCCACCAGATCCTGTTTACGCGTGAAACTCACACGCGCAGAGAAGTCCTCCAGACTCTGCAGATTACTGCCCGTCACACCATCCGCCGCAAGGCGCCGCGTATAGAATTGATTCCCGGGAACGATCGCAGTAATCAGCGCGCGCAGTTGGTCGATCGTTGAATTCATAAATTCTTGAAGAGGCATCGGCTAATACAGACAGCGCCTTCCTATAGCGGTTTTCAGTTGAATGGCGCCCGGACGGGGTGAACGGGCAGGGCTTACGCAGCTAGAATGCCTCTGGGAAAGTTTAGAGGCTCGCATAAAAAACTCGAGGCAAAGCATCTACGCCGAAGGCGTTACGCCCTCCAGCCCAGGGTTGCGAGGAACGAGCTACCCTGGGAACCGTCGAAGGAGAGGATCCAACCCCAACGTGGGTTGCGCCCGGGATCGGCCATTGGCGGAACCGCGTTGCGGTTCGATCCGTTCTGACTCAGTCCCAGGGTTGGCCCGCAGCGGCATACGCGTCAACTTAAGCTGCGGAAGCCCACTGGGTATTGAAATTCGGACGTTTGCGCTTGTCGTAGCAGCAGTA
>JAYTYG010000148.1:0-5592 GCA_043742585.1 Spartobacteria bacterium | reverse complement strand
GGCTGCTGTGAGCAGGATGCCGCTGGCTAGTCTTTTAGGGTTCACTTAGACCTCCTCGGGTTTGATTCCCAGCACTCCGAGGATGCGCTGCAGATCGTCGGTGCCGTAATATTCGATTTCAATCCGACCCCGCTTTTCCTGGTGATGCAGGGCGACGTGGGTCGCGAAGTGTTGCTGCATCCGGTTTTGGAGATGGGCCATGGCGGGGGCGAGGGCTGCCGCACCGCCGGGGCTGGTGCCGCCGCGGGTGGGTTTGGCGTTGCCATTTTGCGAGAAATGGCTGTTCACCAATTGTTCGGCCGCGCGCACGGTGAGGTTGCGCCGGATGATTTCCTGGGCCAGCAATACCTGCTCGTCGGGGGACTTTAAGGAGAGGAGAACTTTGGCGTGCCCGACCGAGATCCGGCTCTGGGTGAGCCAGCTCTGCACTTGCTCGTGAAGATCCAGCAGGCGCATGCTGTTGGCGATGGCGGCGCGGCTTTTGGCGACTTTTTGGGCGATGTCCTCTTGTTTGAGGCCGAATTCTTTCGAGAGCCTGGCGAAGGCGTGGGCTTCTTCGATGGGGTTAAGGTCTTCGCGTTGAAGGTTTTCGATCAGGGCAAGCTCGAGGACTTCCTGGTCGGAGGCTTCGCGGACGATGACCGGGGCTTCCATGAGGCCGACTCGCTGGGCGGCTCGCCAGCGGCGTTCGCCGGCGATTAACTCGAAGTGATCGCCGCGCTTGCGGGCAATCAGGGGCTGGATGATGCCGTGTTGTTTGATCGAGTCGACGAGTTCCTGGAGGTTCTCGTCCCGAAACACCGTGCGCGGTTGCAGCGGGGTCGGACTGATCAGAGTGAGCTTTACGAGTTGCACCCGTTCGCCTTGCTCCACTGCGGGGGTGGGGGAGACGATTGGCGATTGGGGCCGGGCGCTGATGAGTGCGCCGAGTCCTTTGCCGAGGGCAACTTTTGACATAGGGTCGTGGAAACTATCCGGGTTTGGGGGAAAGGCAATGTTGTGACGAATAGAATGCGCGATAACGTGTCGGCGTGCTTTTTGACGATGAACTAATCGAGGTTTTAGATCCCGAGCCCCATTCCGCGGCCCTGAATATGGCCATTGACGAAGTGCTGCTGCAGGGGGCGACGGCGCCGCTGCTGCGGGTTTACCGCTGGGAACGGGCGGCGGTTTCGTTCGGTTATTTCACAAAGTTTGCAGACGTCGTAGATCTCTGGCCGGGCCGCGATCGGGTGCGGCGCTGGACGGGCGGGGGCGTGGTGGAGCACGGGTCGGATGTCACATATACGTTGGTGGTGCCGCGCGGTTGCCCGTTTTTTAGTTCAAATGCCGGGGAGTCGTATCGGCGGATTCATGCGTGTCTGGCGACGCTTTTTGGCCCGGCGGTGGCGTTGGCTGGAGCGGTGCAGGAGAAGGTGTCTGAGGCGTGCTTTGAGAACTCGGTTCGGCACGATGTTTTACTGGAGGGGCGCAAGGTGGCAGGGGCGGCGCAGCGCCGGACGCAGTGGGGGTTGTTGCACCAGGGGAGCGTCCAGGAGGCGGGGTTTGCGGGGCGCGGGGCTGGGGGGATGGCGGGGGCGGCGGGGGCGGCGGGGGCGGCGGGGGCGGCGGGGATTGCCGATGCTTTTGCGGGGCGGGTGCGGCGGCGGGAACTGGGCGCGACAGAACTGGAGCGGGCGGCGGAGATTGCCGCGCTGAAATACAGCAGCGAGGCCTGGCTGCGGCGGTTTTAAGCGGGGTTGGTGGGGTGGCAGCGACGTCCCGTCGCTTCTGTGGAGTTTTGCCGATCTTGAAAAATGGCCACAGGACAGAACCGTCCTTCTCAGGTTCTCCGCCACAGACGGGAGAATGGCCAAACTCCAGGACGCCGAAGGCGTATTAAGATAATAGCCTCCACCACCGTATAATTTCTTTAAACGCCTCCGGCGTAAAGCGCAGGATAACCTCCAGGCCGCAGCGTCCCGTCGTTTCTGCGGGATTCACGGGGAGAAAGCGACGGGACGTCGCTGCCACGACGCTGCCTCACTTCTCCGGATGCGCTTTCAGCAGGTCAGCCGGGGCAAAGAAGCTGGGTTGATCCTTGGTGGCTGCGCGGACGGCGGCGACTTTTTCCGTGGTGATGACGGAGGCTTTGTTGCCGAATGAGTTGCGGATGTAGGTGAGCACGGCTGCGATTTCCGCGTCCTTGAGGCCCTTGAATTGAGTCATGGGGACGAGGCCGGGATAGTGGGTGCCGTTGAGGTCGATGGGGCCGTAGAGGCCGTGCAGGGTGAGCTTGATCAGGCGCTCCTCGTTGCCTTGCGCCCATGTGGTTCCGGCGATCGGGGGGATATTGGAGGCGGGCAGGCCGAGGCCGGTTTCCTGGTGGCAGGTGATGCAATGGCCCTCGCGGCTGTAGACTTCGGCGCCCTTGAGATAGAGCTCCTTGTCGTTGCCGACCAAGTCGGTTTTGTATTCGCGCTTGGGCGTGGCGTCCACTGCGCGGCCGTTGAGGGTGGCGAGGGCGGTGTCGAGCACGGGCTTAATCCATTTGTCCACGGGCTTGGTGGCCGCCGCTTGTACGATGGGCAGGCCTTTGTCCGCGCCGATCCAGGAGGCTGCGGCGATGGCTTCCAGTCGGACCCGGCCGTTCTCGTCCTGCGCGGCGGTGAGCAGTAAGCCGGGCTGATCCTTTACCTGGTGAGCGGAATAACGCAGCACCCGCACGGCGGCGGCCCGGACGTGGAAATCTTTGGCGGCGAGAAGCTGGCGGAGCAGGGGTTCGTCCACGCGGTTGAAGCCCCAGGTGACCCAGAGGGCTTCCATGAGGTGATGCTCATATTTCGCGTCGGCTTTGTTGAGTGTGGTCAGCCATTTGCCGAGCGCAGGCAGCACGTCCGCAGCCTTCCGTCCGCGCAATTCGCGGCGGGTCCGGTAAAGAGTGCGGTCCTCGGGGAGCTTTAGGTTTTCCAAGAGCTCTGGAATCGGGGCGCCGGCGATGTTAGCGGGTTTGAGCAAGGGGCGCGCAGGATAGGTAATGCGATAGATGCGGCCGTGCACGTGGTCGCGCTCGGGATCGCGTGCGCTGTGCTGCATGTGGCCGATTAGCTTGTTCTGCCAGTCAACCACGTAGAGCGAGCCGTCGGGGGCGAACTCGAGATCCACAGGGCGGAAATTAGGGTCGGACGAGACTAGGAGATCCTGCCGATGATGGCTCTTGTAGCCGGTGCCGTCGTCTTCCAGCGTGTGCTGTTTGATGCCGAGGAAGCCGATGTTGTTGCAGAGCATGAAGTCGCCCTGCACGTCGTCCGGGAAATGTCGGCTGGAGACAATCTCCAGTCCGGACGTGGGGCGGACCTGATGCTTGCCTTCGACCAGGTTCTCGGGCAGCGGCGCGAACTCGCCGTAGGGAACGCTGACCGTGCCCGGCTCCATCCAGCGCATGCCGGTATCGGAGGTATCGAGGAAGAAGTTCTGACCCCAGGTATCGAAGGCGACGCCCCAGGGGTTTGGGATCGAGAGCCGGGCCGAGCGTTCGAGTTGCTGGCGCTGCGGGCTGTAGCGGAAAAAGCCGCCGTTGGAGCTGCGCACGGGGCCGTAAGCGGTTTCCACGTGGGTATGAAGGAAGGTGCCTTCCTCCATGTAGATGGCGCCGGAGGGATCGGCGCAGAAGGCGCTGATGACGTGATGGGTGTCGTGGTCGTCGAACCCGCTGAGGACGACCTCGCGCACGTCGGCGTGATCATCACCATCGGTGTCCCGCAGCAGCAGCAGGTTGTTGCCTTCCGCCACGTAAACGCCTTCCGTCGCGATTTCGAAGCCTGTGGGAAGGTGGAGATTGTCGGCGAAGACGATCTCCTTGTCGGCCTTGCCGTCGTGGTTCGTGTCCACGTAAATGAGGATCTTGTCGTGGGGCTTGGGATCGCCTGGGCGCCAGTGCGGATAGGTCGGCATGGTGGCGACCCAGAGCCGGCCTTTGTTGTCGAATGACATCTGGACCGGGTTGGCGAGGTTGGGGAATTCCTTCTCGGAGGCGAACAGGCTGATCGCGTAGCCCGGCGCCATCTTGATGGAGGCCAGGGCTTCCTCGCCGCTCTTGTAGATTGTGCCGGGCGGAGTGGAGATGTCGGGAAGTTGCTTGGTCTTGGCGTCGGCCGCTACGAGGTTGAAGGGCTTGCCCTCCAGCGCCGCCCAGATGGCTTGGTCCCGGACTGCGGTCATTTCTTCGAGCTTGATGAGTTCGTCGGGATAATTTTTCGGTCCGAAGGGTTGGTGGCGCCGCCCATAGACATGCACGCCGTTCGGGACTTTGTAATACTTGAGCCAGACCCAATTCTTTTCCTGCACAGCGGCCGTCACCTTGGCTAGGTCGCCCTTGTGGGTGGTTGCCGGCCCGAAGATGAAGTCAATCAGGACGGGGGCGAGCTTGGCGTAGCCTTCCTCGGTGAGGAGCGCCCCGTCGCGTGTGACTGGCGTTTTGGACTTGTCGTACCAGGCCTTGGTGGGTCCGAAGAGATTGACGAAGCGGATTTTATACTGCGCGGCGACCGTTTCCATGGCGGCGGTGTAAAGGGCGAGGTTGGCGTTCTCGATCTTGCCATCAGGCGTCCCGTGCGTGAGCGAGAGATCTTCAAAGGCGATGGGGGAAATCAGCACGAGCTGCGGGGCGGCTTTCCCGTTGTATTGCTGGGCCTGGGTGTGCTTTACGAAGTCGCTCAGCTCGGCGCGGAACCGCTCGAGACCTGCCGCGCCGTCGAACGATTCATTGAACCCGAAGAACGCCACCACCACGTCCGCTTTCACCCGGGTCAGCCATTGGTCGGGCGTTTCAAACGTGCCGCTGCCCATGTTCCCGGAGCCCCATTGGTCCTTGGCCGTGGAGAGCGTGCGATATTTCTCCGCACCGGGAAAGGCCCACGGCGTGTTGCGTCCGGAGTGCGGTCGGAATCCGGGCGTGTCCCCTTCGTCGCAGAGATTCCGGATCGTGATGTGCATGCCCGCGTAGCGCCGCTGCACCTCGGTCTCGAACGAGCCGAAGAGGCCCATCCGTGAGCCAAGGCCGTTTCCGATCATCGCGACGTGCGAGCCCTCCACCAGCTTCGCCGGTTTGACGCAAAATGCGGTTGTGGCCAATAGGAAGGAAAGTAGGGCGAGGCGCAGGGATTTCATGAGTTCGTTGAGTGCTGGAAGTTTGCTTTTCCACCGGGCTGCAAAGCCGGGCACGGTATTGGGGAGAGGGCGGGGGAAATCAAGCGGCAAAGCGACAGGGCCGTCACAGGGGCGCAACTGATTGGGAAGGATGATGGATGATGGATGAGGGATGAATGACGAATGGCGAAGGACGATGGGCGAAGGACGATGGGCGAAGGATGAATGACGTGAAACTTCGAGGTTGCCGGCACCTGCGTTCTTCGAATCATTCATCACTCATCCTTCATCCTTCATAATTCAAATTGTCTGTTTCCCGCTTTCAAAGCTTGGGGTTAATGCGCAGCTTCCACGCCCTCTATGAGTTCCCAAGTCCGTGTCCGTTTCGCCCCTTCGCCCACTGGTCTATTGCACGTCGGCGGAGCCCGCACCGCGCTGTTTAACTGGCTGTATGCCCGGCACACC
>JAYTYG010000147.1:0-3200 GCA_043742585.1 Spartobacteria bacterium | reverse complement strand
CTAACCCTCGGCCGATGCACAACTACAGCCCGCCCATATCGCCCATGCCTTACCGCCACATACGCGTCTGCGGTTTGCGGAGCCATGAGAATCAGCCCGGCCGGGAGCAGTAAAATTGCAAATAGCACCGCCCGGATCGGATTCGGAACCCATTTAATGTTTGTATTCATGATGCCAATAGATTCGTGCGGCGCATGAAATCCGGACGTGGCATTGGTTGGATGGCGGTTGAGATATGATGTAGCGCAGAAGGTGCGGGAACGGACGGAGCGGTAATCGGGTTCGTTTGGGCGGTAGGCGGGCGTTCCAGGGCGGGGGATTGAGGTTCAAATGGCCACAAAAACGCCCGACAAACCCTGTTGGCGTTTATTTTTGTTGAATAGCGCTGGAAAAATAAACGCTTGCATCCATCGTTCCTCAATGAAGATCGTTTTCCTCGCCGCCGCCCTGTTGGCCGCCTCCCCAATGCTCCACGCGGCGGATTCCGCCTATAGTGTTCTCCGTGTGCTCGGCAAGCAGAGCGGCGCGGATTCCCTCAACCGAGTGGTGGAAGTGCGCGGCCGCAATGGGTCCCCGGCGCCCCAGGTGTGGAAAGTCGTCTTTGCTGAGCCTCGGACCCGCGGCGGGATCCGGGAGGTGGAGGTGCAGCGAGGCGCGATTATTTCCGAACGTACGCCGACCGCAGGGAATCTCGGGGCGGCGATGAATTTCAACCAGCTCAACCTGGATTCCGAAGGCGCCTTCACCATTGCCAATCAGCAGGCTGAAAAGGCGGGAGTCCCTTTTGATCATGTGGATTACCTGCTCAAGAGTGGCAGCGGTGGCGGGGCGCCGGTTTGGGAGTTGCAGCTGTTTAACGGGCGGCAGGGGAAGGTGGCCTCCATGCAGATCGCCGCTGATACTGGCGCCGTCTCGCACGAGGAGGGTTTGCGAGGACACGCCGATCATCTATATCCCAAGGTGGAGAAGCTGGCTGAACGTCCGGCGCAGGATGACCAGGATTATGTGCGTCAAGGCTCAGAACCCCGCGCTAATGAACCCCGCCCAACTGAGCCGCGCACGAGCGCCCGCGATCGTCGGTTCGAAGAAGAGGACGCCAACAAGGAGCCAATTCGCGATGTGCCGAGCTTCTTTCGGCGGGTGGGGCAGCACTTTGAGAAGCGTGGGCATCAGTTTAAGCGATTTTTTACAGGCGATTTCTGATGTTTTAATAGCGGCGACTAATGCCTGCGTGCGCATAGCGATTTCACAAGGTTTAATCGCGTCGCCGCTGCATCTCTCCCCCCTGTTGTATCGGTCCGTGGTACTTACTCGTTTTCTCTCTGGCCGATGGGGCGCGCTCTCAGATAGGTTCCGCGCCCTATGCCCAGCCCTGTAATTCTTGGAATTCTCGTTATCGTCGCGCTGTTTGTCGCGCTGGTGATTTTTAACTTCTTTGGTTTGTGGTTGAGGGCCCTGGTTTCAGGGGCGCCGGTGAGCATGGGGACGCTCATAGCCATGAAAATTCGAGGCGTGCCAGTCGCGCAAGTCATTGACGCTCGTATCACTGCTGTTAAGGCCGGTTTGCCGATCGAGACCGATCCGCTGGAAGCGCATTATCTGGCGGGCGGCAACGTTAACCAAGTGATCCTGGCCCTGATTGCGGCGGAGAAGTCCGGGATTATTCTCACGTTCGATCACGCCCGCGCCATTGATCTGGCCACCAAGGGCACCGGGAAAACCGTGCTCGATGCGGTGAAGACCAGCATCAATCCGCGGGTGATCGATTGTCCGAATCCGGCGTCAGGGAAGTCCACGATTGATGGGGTGGCGAAGGACGGGATTGGGGTCAAAGCCAAGGCTCGGGTAACCGTGCGCACGAACCTGGCGCAGTTTGTGGGCGGTGCCACGGAGGAAACCATCATAGCTCGTGTGGGCGAAGGGATCGTCAGCGCCATTGGTTCGGCGGATTCGTATAAGTTGGTGCTCGAAAATCCGGATCGCATTTCCAAGGCGGTGTTGGCGAAGGGGTTGGATAGCGGGACGGCGTTTGAGATTTTATCCATTGATATAGCGGATGTGGATATCGGCGAAAACATCGGTGCCAAACTCCAAGCCGAGCAGGCTGACGCGGATAAGCGCGTTGCCCAAGCCCGCGCGGAAGTGCGGCGCGCGGCTGCTGTGGCGGTGGAGCAGGAGATGCGGGCGCGCACCCAGGAGATGCGCGCCAAGGTCGTCGAAGCTGAGGCTCAGGTGCCTCAGGCCATGGCTGATGCTTTCCGCTCCGGGAATCTGGGGATCATGGACTATGTGCGGATGAAGAATATCCAGGCCGATACGGATATGCGCGGCTCGATCGCCGGGGGCGACAGACCTCAAGACGGGGCCCAATAATGCTGGCTTCCATTGAGGGCCAGGTTGTCTGGGTGCTTGTGGTGGCTGCTGTCGGGCTTTTTAATTGGCTCGCGAAAAAGCAGAATACGCCTCCCGAGTCCAAGGCGCCCCTGCCGGACTTTACGCCGCGGGCCGGGATGCCGCAGAGGGATTCCGAGGAGGCGCGGTTGCGGCGTTTCATGGAGGCGCTGGGGGTGCCGGTGGATCAGAAGCCCCCGGCTCCGGTGACCCGGCGTGAGGCGCCTCCGGTGCCGCCGACGTTGCCGCAAATTCAGCCGCGCGGCTCGGTGGTGGCCTCCGCGCCTTTCGGAGGGCGGTCGGCGCCTTCCAGTTCTCCGCAGTTACCGAAAGCTGCGCGCCGATCCGTTCCGCCGTTGTCTCAGTCGCCAAAGAGCTTGGGGACTTCGACGACGCGGGTTGAGAAAATGCATCTGCCTGAACTTGAGGTGCCGGTCGTGCCGGAGTTCATGACCACTTCCTCGCATGTGCAGGCGATTCCCTTTGAAGCTTCTCACGCGGACATGCGCGATGCTTACGTTTCGACGGCGGCGCTTGGAGATTCCAGTCGTGGGATCCGAAAACTGCTCGGGTCCAAAAGCGATTTGCGGGCGGCGATTTTGCTTCGGGAAGTTTTAGGGCCGCCGCGTGGCTTGCAAGGCCAGGAACTGACTCCGAGTCTTTTGTAGTTGCTGCGGTGAAAAAAGGGCGCGCGCACCAAAGACTGGAGATTTTGCGCTTGCGCGAATCGTTTGCGGCATGAAAAGTGTCGCCGTGATTTCCACGACGCGTATGCGTTGCTTGTCGTCTGATGCTGGAGGCACAGGACT
>JAYTYG010000146.1:0-12015 GCA_043742585.1 Spartobacteria bacterium | reverse complement strand
CAGATATTCTTTCATGCATGACTTCTCGACCATTGCAGTGATGTTCTTCTAGTGAGAACTGGGCCTCTTCCTTAAATTCATGCGAAAGTAGGGCTAGGGCGCAAATATTACGTCTATGCACCGGACGGCTCGGTGGTGATGTTCCTCAAACACCCGCTGCTGAAGCTCAAGGAGGAATTCACTATCTATACGGACGAGACCGAGTCCACCCCCGTGCTGACCGTGCGCTCGCGCTCGATCGTAGCCATCAACATGGCACACGATGTCATCGAACCCAAAACTGGTGACAAAATCGGCAGCATTCGCTCGCGCGGCATGAAATCAATCGTGCGCGACACTTGGGACCTTCTCGACGCCAATGATCAGGTCGTTGGCCTAATGGAGGAGGAAGGGAACGCGATACTGCGCCGCTTCATTAAGTTTCTACCAGGCCGGCACAAAATCGAACTCAATGGCCAGCGCGTCGCCACCCTCCAGCAGACCTTCCGCTTTTTCAGCAAGGAGGTCGTGCTCGATCTTTCCCCCGGCGGCAGCAAGCTCCCTCCCAGCTTCGGCATCGGCTGCGCGCTTCTGGCACTCATCAAGGAGTCGGCGCGCGAGGACGGCTGATACTGCCATCGAGGGGCTCCATCGAGTCATCGCGGCTGCGCGTGAACCCAGCCTGCGCCTCCAGTGCAGGCCGCCACAATTCCTGCATCTTTAAAAAGCCGAGCTTTTTGAAAAGTGGCTCATGGAAAGGCACGCCGGCAGTGGCGAAGTCCTGATGCCAAACAGACGATTCCCCAGTCATACACCGGCGTGCGTGCGGAGATCTTGATAAAAGCCGATTGCTGAAGCCTCGGTTTTGGGTTTATCTAGAATTTTATTCCTTATGGGTCTCATTCGCTCCCTGTTTTGGTTCATGGTTTTTGTGATGTTCACTTTCGCCTTCACGGTGATTTTTGAACATGGCGTGGGCAATTTCTCCAACGACGCCAGACAGGAGTTTGAGCTTTTCAAAAGAATATACGCCTCCAAGCCGGGCCCCAAGTCCGACAAGAGCGACGAACTCCTTCGTTAACGCGGCGGCAATCCGGTGATTGCGAACAACTCACGCCGCGCCACCACCAGTAAGACAACAGGGCCGGTCCCTAGGCATTCCTGTGAAATAACGAAAGCTGGAGATCCCCATAGGGACTCCCTGTTTCGGCCGCAATCGCGGCGCAGATAAGTTCCCTTCGGTAAAAGAGCCACAGCATTAAAGCACACGCAGAAAAGCAGAAGCGGAGCGCCGGCGTGCGCGTTGAAAAAAGCCTTGGCCTTTAATGCTTCTTCGGCTTTTTGACCAAGTGGCATTGTAAAAGCTCAGATCAACCTTTCAGACACCCTCCCCCTTAATTTCCCCTTATGGCTCTTCAGACAGAAAAGGATCTCACCGAAAAGACGCGCGCACTTTGGCTTAAATCCCTGGCCGCATTCGAAGTTCGTAACTTCGGCTACACTATTTCGCTGATTCAAGCGGTCTTGAAAGAAGCGCCCTGCTTTTTGGATGCGCGTAAAATTTTGCGCCGGGCAGAGATTGCCAACACCAAAGGGAAAAAGAGTTTCCTCTCGGGGCTATCGACCGCCTCGATGAAGGGTTCGTCGATGGTCAAAAAGGATCCATTGGTCGCAATGGAACTTGCGGAAAAGAACCTCGAAGTCGACCCCTTCAATCCTCAAGCCAATCATCTCCTCAAAGACGCGGCCAAGGCTGCGGGTTTCCCAGAGATAGCTGCGTTCGCGCTTGAGACCATTATCGAGGGTAATCCGAAGGACACCAAGGTCATGCATGAGCTTGGCGAGTACTACACCGCTACAGGGGACGCCGCCAAGGCGGTCAAGATTTACACCCGGATCACCGAAATCAATCCCGCCGACCTCATCGCCCTGAAGATGAGCAAAGACGCGTCGGCTCGGGACACGATGAAAACCGGCGGCTGGGAGACGGCCACGACTTACCGGGATATCATCAAGGACAAAGACCAGGCGGCGTCATTGGAGCAGGAAAATCGGGTCGTCAAAAACACCGACATCCTCAACCAGCAGATTACCGAAGTCTACGCCCTCTGGGAGCTCTCAAAGGAGAGCGTGGAGATCTCCCGCAAGCTAGCCAAGCTTTGGGAAGACCGCTACGAACTCGAACATGACGCCGAAAGCATGCAGGGCGCGGTTTATTTTTATAACCACACCAACGACCTCGTCAACGGCACCGATCCGGGCGTGTCCCGCAAACTATCCGACCTGCAACTGAGGGTTATCGAAGACCGCATCCATTCGCTTCAAGAATGGTTCGCAGCCGGGGGCGATCAACATCCTGATGCGCAGCAATACATAGACGAGCTGGAGCTGATCAAGCGACAGAAAGCCGAGATGCTCATCGGCGAGGCTAAAAAACGCGTCGAGCGCAATCCCACTGACCTGCAGTTGCGCTACGAACTTGGGGAAAAATACGTGGAAGCTGCAATGTTCACCGAAGCGATCGCCGAACTCCAGCGCGCCCGCCAAAACCCCAACGCCCGCCTCAGAGCAATGAATTTGCTGGGCCAGTGCTACACGGAAAAAGGCATGCTCGACATGGCCGAACGCCAACTCAAAGACGCGGCGAGCGAGATCCTGGCCATGGACGGGACAAAAAAAGAGATCGTCTACAAACTAGGCCTGCTCTACGAGCGCATGAACAAGAAGCCAGAGTCGCTCCAGTGCATGAAAGACATCTACGAGGTCGATTACGGCTACATGGACGTCGCAAAACGCGTCGAAAGCTCATACGCCGGCTAAGTTTTTATGCAGGCAGCCCAGGCAGCCACGCATCTTTAAAAAACCGGGCTTTTCGAAAAGCCACGGACGCGAAGTCACACGGACATTGGCTCCCAGCCGCCCATTTTTTACTCTGCCTAGAGTTTGGCCAATTCCCCATCTGTGGCAGAGAACCTTAGGATGACGGCTCGGTCCTGTGGGCCATTTTTGAAAATCGGCCAAGATCCAAACTCTGCGGCTCCGCGACTCTGCGTTAAGTCCATATTCCATAAGGCATTCGGCTTCACCCACGAGGATTTAAGGCAGAGTCGCAAAGGAGCCGATATTGCGCCGACCCGACTGCAGTGATCCAGTCTCCGCGCTTTGCGCTTTGCGCCATTAATTGCGGCCGACCAGGTAACGGGGACAGCGGCGTGGATGGCGCCCGAGGCGAAGCCGTGTACGAGAAAGAAGTGCAACAAAAAAGTAAGTTGACGCAGTCCACTTAATCCTGCACTTTCGAAACCGATTCGCGTCACTGGCGGTTTACCCGGTCGGGTTAAACTCCAACGCCCTTGTTCCATGAGAAAGCTCTTTGCTTGTCTCACTGAAAAGGCTGGCGCGGTCTCCAATCAAATCCAGTGCAGTTTGTATTTATGGTGGAGCGTAGAAGCGCCCCCAAACTCTTAAAGGGGTGCCTTAGCCCAAAGCGGGTCACACACTTAGTTCAGCAACCAATTTTAATCCTTCGAAACTGTGAGCTTCCAGGCGCGCGCCTTACTGCTCGAGATCGATTTGCTTAATGGGGACCAACCGAGCGCCCGAGCAACCCGCTAAAGACAATGCCCCCGACAGTTTATAGATCCTTACAGCAGAGTAGGATCGATTAAACTGGAGAAGCCGCAGCAAATAGGATCGGCAGTCAGATCAGCATTCAGAAGCGCCACAATCAGGGAGACAGTCATCAGGTTCACTGCGATGGGCTCAGTGATTAGAATTCGGGTAGTAAGCCCGAGAAGTTGATCGGAGAGTTGAATCATCGAACCGATGGCCCCAGCGGCACGGAACTCGGAGATGAGGTCCACTCAACAGCTTTTAGCCAAGCCTGGCAAAATGACTGTCGTTCTTAAAAGTCAGATCCCGAAGACCATGAGGGCAGGCACGGTCTCATTGGAAACGTTTGGCCGAAGCTGTTCCCAAGCGATGAGCCAAAGGCCTGAGGCTTTGGCTCAAAACTATATTTTTACGACGCGGAGTCTCCACTCCCAGCTTTCCCGCAGAGATCAGCCAAACCATTTCCTATACACACCCTGCCGCAAATAGCCGCAGGGGCTGCATTTTCACCACTTTTCCCACTTTTAAATTATGACAGAGCCAGCACAGCCACCGCTATTCGACGTTGGAGATCAGGGCGTCCAAACCAAAAAGACACCCAAACGGCGCATCCTTAAACCCGTCGTTGCAGCCCCGGACATCAAGCCCACAAAGGCCTTGGCGCCCAAAGCCCAAAAACTTTCCAAGGCCCTCGCAGACAACGCCAACAAGGAACCCGAAGCCTCAGCCCCGGCGAAAACCGTAAAGCCTACCAAAGAGCCCAAGGCCGCCACGCTCAAAACCCGCGCTACGACAAAAAGCAGTTCCACGACACAAGAGGAGCCCACGAAAGCGGCCGCCAAGCCTCGTGTCGCGAGCCGGAAAAAAATCATACAGGAAGCGCAGCCCGAGCTGGTATCGGCCCCGGCCCGCCCCTCCGCAGCACCGGTAGCGGCGCCCATTACGACAGGGACTACTCCTGCGATTGAAGAATGGAGCCCCTCTGCCAAGGCGCGACAAGCACAGTCCAGGGAGATCCCAGCCCGGGTTACCTCGACTCCCGTCCAGGAACCGCCGACAGCCACCCACCCAAACCCGCATCAAGTCCGCCAATACCCGGTCTACGTGCCGCGGCATGTAGCGAAACAACTCGAGCAAGAAGGCAAACAAGCGCCATTAGCGGTCACCGCCAATGAAGCCGCCGAAATGCAAATCCCTCGGATGGAATCACCGGCCCCACGCCCGAACGAGCGTTCGGAGAACCCTGAGCGCCAAGATCGCCCTCAAGATCGCCCTCAAGAGCGGCATCACGACCGCCCACAGGACCGCCAAGAGCGCCAGGGCGGCCGAGGCAACCGCAATGATCGAGGCAATCGAAACGATCGAGGGAACCGCAACGACCGTGGAAATCGTGGGGATCGCGGCGAACGCAGCAGTGGTGGCCCTGAGCGGCACGACCGCGCCGGAAATCAGGATCGTTCCGGCGAGCAGCTTGAAAACGTGCGCACCGAGCCCCTGCCTCCTGATGAAGAACTTGGCTCCGGGGAAGGCATCGTGGAAATTTCGGGCAAAGGCTTCGGCTTTATTCGCGACCCCAAACGCGGCTTTGCGCAAAATCCGAGCGACATCTTTGTGACTCCGGAAACCGTGCGCCGCTACCACCTGCGGGATGGCCAATGGATCAAAGGCGAGACACGCAAAGGCCAGCGCGGTTCCCAACTGCATCGGCTCACAGAGATCAACGGAGAAGACCCCGAGAAAGCCCGGCACCTGCCTGCTTTTGACGAGTTGACAGTCATCAGCCCGCTGGAACGCATCCACCTCGAAACGGCGCCTGATCGTTATACAACCCGCATCATCGACCTCATGGCCCCAATCGGCAAAGGCCAGCGCGGGCTCATTGTCGCGCCGCCGCGCACGGGCAAAACGACACTCTTGCAACACATTGCTGCTGCCGTGGTGAAAAACCATCCCGACATCAAGCTCATCATCCTGCTCGTCGACGAGCGCCCGGAGGAAGTCACCGACTTCAAACGCAGCGTGCCCGCAGCGGAGATCATGGCGAGCTCCAACGACATGGATGTCAAATCCCACACCCGCATCGCGCAATTGGCGATCGAGCGCGCCAAGCGTCTCGTGGAAGCCGGCAAAGATGTGTTCATCCTGCTCGACTCCATCACACGCGTTGGCCGCGCCTTTAACAACGCTGCAAGCGGTGGTGGCCGCACCGGCTCAGGCGGCCTCGATACTCGGGCGCTCGAAATCCCCCGTAAAATCTTCGCCGCCGCGCGAAACACGGAAGAGGCAGGCTCGCTGACCATCATCGCCACGGCGTTGATTGAAACCAACAGCCGTATGGATGACATTATCTTCCAGGAGTTTAAAGGCACGGGGAACATGGAGCTCGTGCTTGACCGCAAAGTGAGCGATCAGCGAGTCTATCCCGCAGTGGACATTTTCCAATCCGGCACCCGCCGAGAGGAATTAATCGTCCCTGCCGATGAGCTGCACAAAGTCCACGTCATCCGGCGCGGGCTCTCCGGCTACAAGGCCGAGGAAGCGATCGAGCGGCTGCTGTTTTTCACCAAGAAATTCCCCACCAACGCACAAATGCTGGCCGGGATTCCCGGCTAATACCGAGGCGTTTCGCCAAGACTTCCCCCGGCACCCCGGGGTGCCAAAATCAAAAGCCAGTTCCTGAACCTCAGGAACTGGCTTTTTGATGCACCCGCATACGCTCCGCGCGGCCTCCGAAGCGGTGTCAGCTTCCCCGCGCGCAACACCTCACGGCGCAACGTGCCCCCGACCCGCCCGAACTCGACAAAGACGCGTTAGAAATGGAGCACGACCGAGAGACCCAGGCCGCCGTCGAACTTCTGGTAGTCTGAAACCCGTACATCATTGGAGTTACGATTCTCCCAACTGGCAAAGGTCCGGACCGACGCCCAATCGGTGATCACCCAACTGATCGTTGCGCCCACCGTATTAAAGATATCGTTCCGGGTGCTAGTGACCCAGTAATGAGTTTGTTGAAACCGGTAATAAGGCTGGAAAACAAAGCCTGGACGGAACTGCCAGCTCCAGCTCAGTGAAAAGATCGAATCCAAACGGTCGTTAACATTCGTCGTGGGCGACGGATCCGCATGAGTAATATGCTCCGCGCCAATGTAAGCCACAGACAACATACTGTTTTCGCCAAAAGCAAATTGGCGCTCCAACGCCCAGCCCGGCACTAACTCTGTGTAGAACTCGTTCAAATTCTCCAGACCGCTGAGCAATCGATTGTAATCAACCCCCACAAACACATTCCAGTTAGGCGCAAAGGCGTAGCGCGCATTGGCGAAAACCGTGCCGTCATCGAAGTCGAAGTTATTCAGCCCATTGCGGGAGTTATCGAGTCCGTAATTGTAACGCTGATGCCTGTAACCGGCGCGAATACTGAGTTCATGACCGGCCACTTCAAAAGGAGTCGGCGCGAACGCAGCCTGCAAAGTCGTCAGCAGCACGCCGGTGTCGACTGCCGCCTTTTCGGCGAGGAAGATGTTTGATGTATAGAAGTACTGCGCATCCGCAGAAACCTCGAACCAGGTCTTCTTTACCTTTGGAATGACTAACAACTGAGGCCCTACATCGGCGGATTCACCGGGATACAGCTCCGGCGCCACTTGGCCGTCGGAATAGCTTTCATTGAGCTTGGGGGCTAGGGCCTGGCGCTGCCTAACGCTTTGCGCCTGCCTGACAGCGCCCTCTACAAAGGCGGGCCGTGGCGTTTCAGCCTCAATCGAGCCGGCGGCGGCGACGATAAGTGAAAAATAAAGGGGGAGTTTCTTCATGGGTCGTATATGCGCGAAAATAAGCGGTGAGGGGTGGTTGGCTGATCTATTTGATCTTGATGTGTCCGGTTGGGTTTAAGGACGAATCATAGATTTCATGGCCGGTCCCCGGACTTCCTGGTCCACTTAGGATAAGAACGTTGTTATAAGTGACGTTACCAAGAAAGTTGACCTGTCCCGATACCGGGAACACTGAACCGATGTTAAGTATGGGGGTTTGCGCTTTTAGCGTGACGTTCGAGTTATTGGCGAAGTTCACATTCCGCAGGACAATGGTCGAAGCCGTCATCGCCACATTGGCGACTTGGAAATGCGCCCCGTTGATATCGATCAATGATTTTGCCTGGAGATTCACGCTGCCCAACGAGGCGTTGAAGGTGTTGTCAGAAAAGCGCACTGCGACAAGCTTCAGCTCGTTGCCGGCAACCAAAGTGGTGCTCGGTGAAACGAAATCGCTCTGAAACGCCATGATGTCCTGAGCCGCACTCACATTGATGGACGTGACGGCTTCCAGGGCCGTGCCCTTGGCCGAAAAACTCGTATCGGAAACCGGGATCGGTCCGCCCATTCCTACCGGCGTTGTCGCCCATGCTGCATTATCAGTAATATTGTGTGCGAGTTGCACAGTCCCTTCCGAGCGGACAACCAACGTACTGCCCGCACTCAACCCTGAATTTGTCAGCGACAGCGATGGGCACACTACCTGGATGGAGCCGCCGTCATTGACGAGCTCGAAATCCGTAAAGTCCAGCGGCACCGCATCACTGAAACTCCCGGCGTTATCCGGCGAAGACGTAGCCAGATCGAAGCCCGAACCAAAAGCGATCAAATCCACTGCGGCAGCATTCAAAGTTACCAAGGTGCTGGGCGCGGCGGTAATGGTGCTGCCCGCCACAAATGAAATGCGTGCGGCCGGGTCGGACTGTATCGAGAGCGACTGCTTAAAATTGATGCTATCAATCGCGAGCAGACGCACTTCGCTCCCAGCCAGCGACGTAATATCAATACTTGGTGTATCGAACATCGCGCTGTTAGTTAGAAACAAATATCCATTTGTATTTGCGAATGCTGCGGGAGGATTGCTGTCGAGCACCTGCTGGGAATTTAAGGCAAACAGGTATTCCGCAGTCAGTTCAGAGCCATCGATGATGACGTCGCTGACCAATGCATTCGCGAAGCGTTCGCCCTCAGCTGCGGCGGCCAACGCAGCTTGGTCCCCTTCACCGCCAGCCCCATCAGCCTGGTCGAGGCGGGGATCATCCGCTCCAACTGCTGCGAACAACGCCCCCAAACTAGCTGAATCGATCTTGTATGCCTCGCCGGGCTCCGTTCCGGCCAGCAAACCCGTCGTAACCATTTCGCCCTTGTCGATCTGGCGCTGCTGAGTTTCAACCGCCCGGGCGATTTTTTCCTTGGACGGCAGTGCGCCCTTGAATCCAGCCACCAGCTTCGATGTCCCCACCTGCTGGCTCAGCTGATAGTTATAGACCGGCCCCAGCACCTGGCCCGGCAAAACAAAGGTCATCTGCCCGGGGCCGAGTCGCCGTTTTTTACCTTTAGTTTTGACTTCTCCGTGGCCCTCCACCAGCAGGACTTTAAATCCCCCTGCAGGCGTGGTGGTCACGATCAAGGTCGTGCCTAGCACCGCAGCGGTCGCCGCCGCCGTCTTGATCGTTCCCCCGCCTTTTCCCGATGGCGAATTAAAGAGCACGCTTCCTCGCTGCAGATTGATTTCGCGCTTGCCCGGTTCGAAAGAAAAAAGCGTATTGGCGCCTACACGGGTAACGGTTTGATCTTCGGAGACCATTTCAGCGCGGGAATCCGGGCCGGTCCGGAGCACATTCGGCGCGGTGAAAACCTCGTGGAGATGCGCGGGCCTTTGCTCCTTGGTCACTGGATTGAGGATCATCACATCCTTGACCATTTCGGTGATCGTCGATCGCTCAAGATTCGCAGCAGAGGATCCGGGGGCGAGAGTTGCGGACGCCAAGGCGCAGAGCATCAGCGCAGAGCATGATTTAATCATAGGGGAACCTACGCATGCAGATATTTCGAGCCGATGACGAGCTGAATCTATCGGCTGCACATCAGCTCGCCCAGGCACGTCCCTAGGAACCGCCCACCGGGCGCACTACGGCATGGAGGCGCGATATGAACGCCCAACGTATCTTTACACAAAAAAAAGACACACAGCATCCCCCGCCAGCGACGCCGCACTGCGGGGGAACTACCGGCTCCAGCCGATAAGCGGAGGGGCGCGGAAGCCAGCAGTCAGCTTAGTCGGCCACAAGGCACCTAAAACCGAGAATGGAAACTAAAGAGTCACCCACAATGATCGTCGCCGTCTGAAGTGCGCACCCTGCAGGAGAGTCCATGCACTTCTGCAACCCTCTCAAACTCTGTGCTTTCTGTCGTCTCTGCGGCTTTCGCTTCCGGGTTTAGTGTAATGGCGCCCCCCACTGGGCCAGCCATTCGCGGTGGATCTTTGGCGAGATCTCCGAAGGCTTAATCTCGCTGCGACCGCCCCAAAAAACGTTCGTGTAACTCACTGGGATGCTACAATTAACCAGATGCTCATCAATAGCCGCCTTATGTGCAAATATACGCTCCTTCTCCGTTCCATGCGCCACCGCCATGATGTTGACATTGCGGAACGCCGCGCCCCCTTCACGCCAGTAGCAATGCGTGAGGATCTCGTGTCGGCCCACCTCGCTGCCCGCCTCAATCTCCCGGTCCTTGGGCACTGCCCAATGGAAAAGCGCGTTAAAGCGCGTCACCCGCTGACCGCCGGCTGAAGGCTTCACATGTTCCAAAAAGGTTGAGAAACGGCCGATCACCTGGCGTTCATTCAGGTCTTCGGCGATCCGACAAAAGGTCTCGAGATCCACCCCGGCTTCCTGAGCCCGACGCGCCCAGGGATTGAGCCCGATCTCGTCGCTTGTAAACTCGCGTTTAAGCGCCAGAAGGACATCCCATTCCGGCTCAGTGAGATTAACCACACCGACCCGAATCATCTTGGCGGAATTCTCGGAACGATCGCCGGGCTCGATTGTTTTCCGCCGCACATGGCCCACGCCGAGAGCGAAAATTCCATTAGCAGGCATGAGCTTAAAGCTTTGGCAACCGGTATGCCGCATGAGCACTTCGCAATGGCGCTCCATCGACTCGCCCACAGGCACTTTGAGCGTGGTCCAAAGCCGATACTCCGAGCCCGGAGTGGCCTGATCAGTCGAACGCACCACCACATGGCCGCTGAATGGATCCTTTTGGAACATGAAGTCAAACGCCGCATTGAGCTTTTCCTCCGGCACAGTCCACGCCACCAAAGCGCCTTCGGCCAAGTTGCTGGCCACCAGAGTCTGGCGCACCCGACGGATCGTGCCAGCCTCGAGCATGAGTCGAATCCGTTCCACCACGGTTTCAAAAGGCACTCCGGAAAGTCGCGCGATGTCTAAAAACGGTTCACGGACAAAGCCTTTAATTTTGTCCTCGGAAATAGCGAGGATCTGCGTGTTGACGGGGTCGGTATGTTCGATTTGGGACATGGAAAATGGCGGAGTGTAGGTCAGCGGGCGCAATTCACAACCCGCAGATTGCGAATACCTGACCACCGGGCGCTGCAAAATGAATGATGAATGATGAAGATTCGGAGAACGCAGGTCCAGTTAAGGCCGAAGGCCTCTCATCCTTCATCCCTCATCCCGAGTGGTCCCGGGAAATCCGATGATTTGCCGCCCAAATATTCCGCCGCCACAAACTCCAGGGCCTGGGCGTGCTCGCTGAGCGTCCCTTCGAGTTGGCGCGATTGCACGGCCTCGAGGATCTCCTTGAAATGCGGTCCGGGCGCCAGCCCCAGCCCGATCAAATCGCGGCCAGTCAGGAGTGGCGGAGGAATCAGCGGCTGGCTGGCAAACTCAGCGAGCCTACTGCGCAAAAACTCATAGTTATCGAGCTTTCCATGACTGCTGGTGCAATCCACGCGATGCAACTCCAGCTCCTCGGTAAACCCCGGGCGCGCCATGAACCGCTTGAGCCTGGCCACGCGCATTTGCTGCACATCCTTAAACACCATGTGCTGCGCCACCGCCTCCACCGTCGCCTCAATCTCTCGCCGCGAAAACCGCAGCCGCTCCATGAGCACCTCGGTCATTTCAGCCCCCAGCTTGTCGTGGCCGCTAAAACGGATGCGCTGCTCGACTGGATCGCAACTGTACGTGCCGGGCTTTCCGATATCATGGAAAAGCACCGACAAAACCAGAGCCCGCGGAACGACATCTGGCAACAGCTCGAGCATCAAGCGGGTATGCACAAACACGTCCCCCTCGGGATGAAATTGAGGGGGCTGCTCACACCCCTTGAGAGTCTCGATCTCCGGCAAAATCTCCCGCATCAGCCCGCTCTCATCCAGCAGATCAAACCCCCGCACCCGGCGCGGAGACAAAAAGATTTTGCACAGTTCATCCCGGATCCGCTCGGCGCTCACCTCGTGAATTTCCGCAGCATTTTCACTCACCGCCCGCCAAGTGGCCGGATCGAGATCAAACCCCAGAGTGGTGGCAAAACGCACGGCGCGCATCATCCTTAAACGATCCTCGGCAAAGCGTTCCGAGGG
>JAYTYG010000145.1:0-6650 GCA_043742585.1 Spartobacteria bacterium | reverse complement strand
GTCATCTTGAGCGGAGGGCGAGCCCCGCGAGGCCGGAGTCGAAAGACCCCGTCTGCATCTGTCGACATCGGCACCAATTCTATTGGCTGTTGGTCGGTTCTGGGGCTGTAGCGCACCTGAAGTTCCACGGGGTCTTTCGACTGCGCATGCTCGTGGAGCTCGCCTGCTGCGCTCAAGATGACTGCGCATGGCAAGATGACTGCGCATGGCAAGATGACGGCGATTTGGCAAGATGACGGCGATTTGGCAAGATGCCGGCGTTGATGCAAGATGCCGGCGTTGTGAAAATCGGTTGATGGCGACAAAAAATGCCTGCGATCATTTCCGAATGGACCGTCGGAAGCGGGCGGCCCTCCGGAGCCCATCCGCCTCGGGTGCCCGATATTCGGGTTGTTTTGATAAACCATTTTACAGCGGCCTTAGTTGCGCCCATCTTCTGCGCCATATGCTCGTTTGCACTCAGCGTTTGCTCCTTGTGTTGTTGGTTTGTGGCGGCTCGGCTTTTGGTCAGCCTAACGAAGTTCGTAAGAGCCTCGCTCGGATTATCAATACAGCCCAAGAAGCTAACTACCGGATTCCGTGGTTGCCTGGTCACACCGGGGGCGGCTCCGGCACAGGTTGGGTGGTGTCCAAGGATCGGTTGCTTACCAATGCGCATGTGGTTAGTAATGCACGGTTTCTGACCGTTGAAAAAGAGAACGATCCCAAGAAATATATTGCGACTGTGGAGCACATTGCCCACGACTGCGATCTGGCTTTGCTCAAGGTCGATGACCCTTCGTTTTTTAAAGACACCAAGCCCCTCGCTTTGGGCGGGATTCCCGAGATTGAATCCTCGGTGTCGGTGTATGGTTATCCCATCGGCGGTGAACGTCTATCGGTGACGCGCGGGATTGTTTCACGCGTGGATTTCCGCACTTACACGCACTCGGTAGTCGACTCGCATCTGTGCATTCAAATCGATGCGGCGATCAATCCCGGTAACAGCGGCGGTCCTGTGATGCAGGACTCCAAGGTCGTGGGCGTCGCTTTCCAAGGTTATAGCGGCGATGTGGCGCAGGCTGTGGGATATATGATTCCGACCCCGGTGATTAAGCATTTTCTCCAGGACATTAAAGACGGGCATTACGATCGGTATATGGATCTGTCGATTACGACGTTTAACCTTCTCAATCCCGCGCATCGGCGGGCGCTGGGGTTGGAGGACGATGACCGCGGTGTGGTGGTTAGCGGCGTGCAATCGGCTGGAGTTTGTGCCGGGACCATCGAGGAGGGTGACGTGATTTTAGCGATCGAAGGGCATCCGGTGGGCAGCGACGGAATGGTGGAGTTTGATGGCGAACATGTGATGATGGCGGAGGTGGCTGAACGGAAGTTTCTCGGTGATTCCATCAAGTTCTCCGTGCAGCGCGCGGGCAAATTACTCGAGCTGAAAGTAAAGCTGGATCGGGCCTGGCCTTATCCCATGCAGGCGAATACTTACGATCAACAGCCTAACTATGTGGTTTTTGCCGGGCTGCTGTTTCAGCCGCTCTCGCGCAATCTGATGGGGGCCTATCAATTCACGAGCCTGCGACTGGACTATCTTTTCGACGCCTTTATTGCCAAAGAGGTCTACAAGGATCATCCCGAGATCGTGGTTTTGAGCTCGTTGTTGCCTGACCCGATCAATACCTATTTGGGGGAGTTCCGCGAAGGGATCGTGGACGAGATCAATGGTAAGAAGGTCAAAAGTCTCAAGGATTTAGCGGCTGCGTTTGCGGAAAAAACCGATTTCTACGTGGTTAAATTCCTGGGGCTCGGTCGCCCGCTAGTTCTGGAGCGCTCGGCTGTGGAGGCGGCACGGGAGCGGATTAAAAAACGCTATAATGTGCCTGAGGAGCAGAATCTTTCCGCTGCTTCCTAATGCGTATAGGCGAACGGTAACAGCTTCCCTAATAGCCTCCTGTTTTTCAGTTCTTCTAAATTTATGCGGACTCGTATCTTTGTTTTTCTTTCAGTTTTAGCCGGCTCTCAGATTTGGGCTCAAATACCAGATGCCAAGGTGGATGGGGGGACGCCTCCGCCATCTGCTGCGCAGTCGCCCGCCGATGCGCCGGCGGCTGGAGGAGAGTCAACTGGTGTGACTTCGGCCGTCCGAAAATTCGATCGGAAGCCGTCGGTGGTGCGGGTGAATGTGACGAATCAGGCGTGGGATTTCCTGCGCCCTTGGGGAAAGCACGCGCCGTCCTCCCGCAGGGCGGTGGGCGCGGTTCTGCCGGATCGGCGGGTGTTGGTGACTGGCGAGCTGGTGGCTAACGCCAATTATATTGAGTTCGAGGCTCCAGACGGCGGCGTGAAGATTGCCGCGTCCATCGACGCTGTGGATTATGAAGCTAACTTGGCCATTGTGCGATCTGAGGATCCACGGTTTATGGACGCATTCGAGCCAGTCGCGTTCACGACTGCGTCGGTGGGAGATACTTTATCGGTTTGGCAGTTGGAAAATAACGGCACTTTATTGGTGACGAACGGTTCCATGACAACTGCTGAGGTGTCTCGTTATCCCGTCGATGATTCGCCGCTGCTGGTTTATCGGGCGACTGCGCCATTGCAGTTCCGGGATAGCAGTTTCACTTTGCCGGTGGTGAAGGGTGAGAAGCTCGTGGGCTTGATCATGCGTTTCGATAATAACACCAAGAGCGCCGAAATCGTGCCCACGCCTGTGATCGAGCATTTCCTCAAGGATGCCGCCAAGGCTCGTTATGCGGGGTTTCCTCGTGCGGGTCTGGCCTTCTCTAATACGCGCGATCCGCAGTTTCGGCGGTATATCAAACTTGATAGCAGTAATGTCGGCGGGGTTTATGTGACTAGTGTTTTGAAGGATGGCTCGGCGGAAAAGGCTGGAGTGGAGATCGGCGACGTCATCTTAAAGATCGATGGGCAGTCGATTGATCAAGATGGCAATTATCTGGATCCGGCTTACGGAAAGCTCTCTCTAACGCATTTGGTTGGGACCCGTCATTTTGAAGGGGACACGCTGAAGTTTAGTTTGCTCCGCAATGGCGCGCCTAAGGAGTTGGATGTCTGTATCTCGCATCGCGGTCCGGAGAGTTATGTGATTGAGCCGTATGTGCTGGATCGCGCGCCTAAATTTTATGTGTTGGGTGGTTTGGTGCTGCAGGAACTTTCTCGCCAATTTTTAAAGGAGTGGGGGGCGGACTGGGGGAAGAAAGCTCCGGAAGAATTTGTCTATATGGATAACCAGCAGGGTGAAATCTATAAGGGTGCCGAGACAGGTGCTGGCCGCAAAGTGATCATCCTCAGCGGCGTATTGCCCTCGGCTTCAACCATCGGTTATGAGGAGTTGCGGCCGATGGTGCTGACTAGGGTTAATGGAATGGAGTTGGCGAACTTGTCGGATTTGCCGGCTGCCTTGGCCAAGGCGACCAATGGTTTGCATAAGATCGAGTTTGATGGCGAGCCGTCTACTATCTATCTCGACGTCGAAGCTGTCAGTGCCGGGGATGCCGCTTTGATGCAGAATTTCCGAATCCCGGTTTTGAAGCGTCTGGAGTAGATGGTGGGAGGCGGCGCTGAGTGAGTGTAGTGATGAATGGGTTGGTGAAGAGGCTCAATTTATGCGGTCATCTTGAGCGTAGCTGGCCAGTTCCACGAGCGCGCGCAGTCGAAGGACCCCGGTTGCAACTGTTGACGGCGGCACCGAATTCTTAGCTCTTCATATCTGATGGGGGGCGGCCGCAGTCAGTTGCATGCGGGGTCTTTCGACTCCGGCCTCGCGGGGCTCGCCCTCCGCTCAAGATGACAGTGTTTATCTGCTCAAAGATGATAGTGCTGCTCCGCTCAAGATGACGGTGCGCTTCCGGTCAAGTGACAGTGCTTTTTCATCGTTCTCCTCTGGCAGTTCGCTTTCGAACTGCATTTGGAAAATATCTGCATTATTCGCGGCGGCTCAAATCAGACACGCAAAAAACCAGCAGGGAAATGAATCCCGGCTGGTTTAAGCTGACATCCCATTGCGTGGGATGCGCGAAATTGAACTAAGCGAGCTTGGCGAGGGCCTTATTCAGCGTGCTCTTGTGGCGAGTGGCCGAGTTGCTGTGGATACGACCGGATTTAACGGCTTTATCAATGCTCGAGATGAAGCTTTTGGCCGCTGCAGTAGCTGTCTCCTTGTTGCCGGACTCAAGCGCTGCGCGCACGGTCTTGAGCTGGTTTTTAACTGCAGTTAATGAACGGCGGTTGTTGAGGGTGCGGCGTTCGGTTTGGCGAGCGCGTTTGGCAGCGGATTTCGTATTGGCCATAAAGTCGGTTGGAGTCGTTTGGAAAAGGGACGCGAGACTAGCGCGCGAATGCAGGTTGTCAACGGGCCATTCTTGGGGAGTTCACGCGCGGGCGCTGCCGCACGATCGCTCGGGCGCTGTGTTTCCGAGATCCGGCGTTTGATTTCCTGGGGGTTAGGGCTAAGGATCTCGCGTCTCTGTCCGCTTCTATCCCTGTGGCGCGTGTATGGCGCGTCCAATGCTCAAAAGGATGGCGGTCAATTTTATAGCTAGGCTTTTGATTGTGAATACTTCCCTGCGTCCTGTTTTTCTCGTTGCCGCCCTTTTCCTGTCGGCCTGCGCTAACGATAGCATCCACACCATGCGCGTGAGCATCGCTGATCAACGGATGATCCTCCTTGAAAAGGGGATCCCGGTCGCCACTTATCCCGTTTCCACTTCGAAGTTCGGGGTCGGTGATCGCCCGGGCAGTTACGCCACCCCTCTCGGGACTTTGGCCGTGGCTTCCAAAATCGGGGCCGGCGCTCCTGTGGGGATGAAGTTTAAAGATCGCCGGGCCACGGGCGAGGTCGTGGCCATTGATGCGCCGGGGCGCGATCCTATCGTGACCCGCATCCTCCGACTCAAAGGATTGCAGCGGTCCAACGCCAAGGCTTTCGAGCGTGGAATCTATATTCATGGCACCCCGGAGGAGCGCAAAATCGGGAGTCCGGCGAGTTACGGGTGCATCCGGATGCGGTCCAAGGATGTGATTGCGCTCTTTGGGCGAGTCAATGTGGGCGCACGGTTGGAAATTATCGCGGGACCTTTCTCGGTGCCGCTTGCCCCTGTGGTGGTCGCGCCACCGGACCGTTCGGCTCCGGTGGCGCCGCCAGCGACGGCTGCGCGGTAGCTTGCTGGCGCAGAGTCGCAGCGCGAGCGAATGGGGGAGCTTGCGGCGATTTTGTAGTGGTTAGTCGAGTCGCATTCGAATCCGGCAGCCGCTCTGGCCGCTGCATCCAATAGCGGCGGGCGGCCGTTGTTACCTACTGAATGAACCCATCTATCAATCATGATGGGAGAGTTTGTTTGCTTGAAGCCCCCGCTGGCTCCTGTCAGTCTTACTGTCTTTCTCATGTCTTCATCGCCGCTTATTCATCCTCTTGCCGCATTGCTCCAGCAGCGCGTTGTTATCATTGACGGCGCCATGGGGACCACCATTCAGCAATACAAGCTGAGCGAGGAGGATTTTCGCGGTGAGCGTTTCCGGGACTGGCAGGGCAAGGATCTGAAGGGCAATAACGAACTGCTGAATCTAACGCAGCCGCAGATTATTCAAGAGATTCACCGGCGCTATCTGGAGGCAGGCGCGGATATAGTAGAGACTAATACATTCAATGGTCAGTTCATCTCGCTGGCTGACTATGGGATGGAATCATTGGCCTATGAGCTGTCGCGAGCGGGGGCGGAGTGCGCCCGGCGTGCGGCTGATGAAGTGATGGCGGCACAGCCTGGTCGACATTGTTTTGTGGCTGGCGCGGTCGGGCCGACGACAAAAACATCCTCGATATCCACCGACGTCAATGATGCATCCTCGCGAGGCACGACCTGGGACGAGTTGGTCCAGGCTTACGGCGAGCAGGTGCGTGCCCTGCTTGATGGCGGCGCGGATATACTGTTGGTGGAGACCATCTTCGATACGCTCAATGCGAAGGCTGCATTTTTCGCGATCGACGAAATCTTTATTGAGCGTGGTCTGAGCGCGTTGCCGTATGGGCGGGAACCGGAGGCTGGCAAGCGGGCGATCCCGATCATGGCGTCTGTTACCTTTATTCAAAAAGGGGGCACGCGAGGAGTGACCGGGCAGACAGTTGCGGCGTTCTGGAATTCGATTTCGCATGTGCCGCTGTTGAGCGTGGGCATGAACTGCGCGCTTGGGCCTGAGGAAATGCGTCCGTTGATCCAGGAGTTGAGTGGCATCGCGCCCCTGTATGTCAGCGTTTATCCCAATGCCGGATTGCCTAATCCGCTGTTGGCGACAGGTTTTCCTGAGACCCCGGAAACGCTGGCGCCGCAGTTGGCGGAATGGGGGAGGGAAGGGATCTATAATATAGTAGGCGGCTGTTGCGGGACCACGCCTCCGCATATAGCTGCGATTAGTGGAGCCGTGCGTGGGATTACGCCGAGGGTGGTGCCTGAGTGTGCGCCTTACTTGCGCTTGAGCGGCAATGACGAGCTGACGCTGACGCCGGAGACTAACTTTATTAATATAGGCGAGCGGGCCAACGTCACGGGCTCTCCGAAATTTGCCAAGCTCATCCTGGCTGGCAACTATGAAGAGGCTGTCAGCGTGGCGCGTCAGCAGGTTGAAAACGGGGCACAGATCAT
>JAYTYG010000144.1:0-5292 GCA_043742585.1 Spartobacteria bacterium | reverse complement strand
TCAGCGGCACGCCGATCGAAAACCGGCTGCTGGATCTCTGGAGTTTGATGTCCTTCGCCATGCCCGGCGCGCTGGGGCATCGCGCCCAATTCGCCAAGCTTTACGATTCCAAGGAGGACCCTTTCGCCCGGCGCAGGTTGGCTGCTCGGGTGCGGCCCTTTGTGTTGCGCCGGACCAAGGCGCAGGTGGCCACGGATTTGCCCGACCGGGTGGAGGAGGATCTGTATTGCGAGCTGGAGGGCGAACAGCGCACGCTTTACCGGGCGGAACTCAAGCGTGCGCAACAGATGCTGTTGCGGGTGACCACTCAGAAGCAGCTCGCCAAGGAGCGTTTTCACGTGCTCACCTCGCTCATGCGCCTGCGGCAAATCTGCTGTCATCCGCGCTTGGTGAAGCCCGAGTCCAAGGCTTCCAGCGCCAAGGTGGACGCGCTCATGGAGCAGTTGGAACCCCTCATGGAAGAGGGCCAGAAGGTCCTCGTGTTCTCGCAGTTTGTCGAAATGCTCGATATTCTCAAAGACGCCATCGAGGCCCGGAATTGGCCGATTTTCTATCTCGCGGGCAAGACCGAGAACCGAGGTCAGCTCGTGCGCGAATTTCAAGCGGCCAAAGGCGCCGGGGTGTTTCTCATCTCGCTCAAAGCGGGCGGCTTCGGGTTGAACCTCACGGCGGCCTCTTACGTGGTGCTCTTTGATCCGTGGTGGAATCCGGCGGTGGAGAATCAAGCCATCGATCGGACGCATCGGATCGGCCAGGTGAACAAAGTCATGGCTTATCGGTTGTTGATCAAAGACAGCATCGAAGAAAAGATCCGCGCGTTGCAGACGGGCAAGCGGGCATTGGCCGACGACGTATTAGGCGAGGAGAAGTTTGCCCAGAGCCTGACGCTGGAGGATATCCAGCATCTGTTTGCGGAGTAAACGGTTGTCGTCGCGAAGTTGTCGGCGCGAGTCGTCGGCGCGTGAATAATTAACCGCTGGATTCCTGAAGTCCGCGGTGCGCAGCGTTTTGGACTGGGGCATCCGGCTGCCGCGCTGGAGTTTGGGCGATTTCAGATCCCGGAGGGATCCCAGCCATTAGCCGGGGGGTTGAGTCTGCGATACCCCCGGACCCTCAATTAACGGGATCCGACCCCGGAGGCGGTCGCAGAGTCTATTCGAGGCTGAGAAGGGTTCTGGTGGAGGCTGGGGGTTTCTGTGTGGCCCCCAATGACACCGGCGGCATTGAGGGACCCGTCGCAAGCGCCACGCAGCCCCCCAGAACAGCCTGGAATGGACTGCTGCGACGCCCTCCGGGGCCGGCCGTTTGGCGCGTGGATTCCGGGGGTGTCGCTCGTGCCTCGCTTTACCCCCGGCTAATGGCTGGGATCCCTCTGGGATGGGATGCCGGCGCTAACCCGAGGGACAGAGGGACAGACACTTTATCTCCTAACCCGACGGACAGACACTTTATCTCTTGAAAATTGGCCCAAGGGGCTGACCGTCCTCTAAGGAGCTCCGCCACAGATGGGGGAATGGCCAAACTCCAGATGCCTCCGGCGTGGAAAACCGGGGATCGCCGGATGCGCGAGTTTGTGGGAGTGCCGCCAGACCTGGGCGGTTCGCGGGCATTCGCGCGCCCGCTGGGCGGCGCTACGTCTGGGGGGCTTTGCGTCTGGGCGGCTTTATTTGCCGACGTAGATGGCCTCGTCGGGCCAATCTTTGCGGATATACCCGTCCTGCATGTTCACCGGCAGGACGTAGTTCCGCATCACGCGCACGGGCGAAAGGATGCGCACGGTGGAGATCTCCTCAATGGAGTTTTCCCCGTGATTGCGCAGCAGGCTCGGGATGAGCTGTTCCTGCACGGTTTGGACAATGTCGGTTTCGCTGGCGCCATCGATGAAAAGGAGCATGGCCAGCTTGCCGTCGATCTCCGAGATGTGGCTTTCAAAGATGACCTCCGTGAAGATCGAGCGCACGGAGGGTTCGCGTTGGATGTCGTCCAGCAACTGCTTGTAGCTGATCCCGATCCGGAACTTGATGATGTATAGGTGGCGCGTCGTGAACTGGCCGGTCCCGGCCTGCGTCAGGTCGAGATTGGTATAGTAGGAAAGGATGCCGGCCTGCTCCATGCGCTGGCGTTTGCGGCCTACGGTGCGCACGTTGACTCCGGTGCTTTCCCCGATGCCGTTGTCGGATTCACGCGGGTCGCGGATAAGCTGGCGGACGATGAGCCGCTCCTGGTCGTCGAGTTCTTTCATGGTTGGGGGAATGCTCAGGTTTGCAAAAAATGGACAGAATCAGACAGCCTAAAGTCCATTTGGCGACATTTTTCTGCTGAACGGCTCCCGGATGTGTAGGAAATAGGGCGAGTCGCGCGGGGCTAGCTCATCCCTCTTCAGCGCGGGCGCGGACCGTCGATGGCAACCGGTGCAGGCGCGGGCGCGGGAAGTCGCGAGTCGAAAGCTGGGGGGCGGGCTTGGGCGGCGGGAAAAAGCGGCAGGGGTGGGGATTTGGTGATAATTGGGCTTCTCCTGGGGTGATTGTGTCGAAAGTTGGACATATCTGGCCCTTCTTTGTCACGAAATCTTCATAATTTCCCAAAATCCAGTCTTGAATATGCCGGATTTCTGCGTAGATTCACCGCCCGGATTTTTCCGCCGTTATTTTTATGAATCAAGTCATCCTCGATCAAACTCAGCACGTCCGCTCGCTCTATTCCCCAGAGTCCGAACACGACGCCTGCGGCGTGGGGTTCATCGCCCATATCAGCGGCAAACGCTCCAACCAAGTGTTGCGTTACGCTTTGCAGTCGCTTTGCCGGCTCGCTCACCGTGGCGCTGTGGATGCGGATGCCAAGACCGGGGACGGCGCCGGGGTGCAGACCCAGATTCCGTATAAGCTTTTCGTGCCGGAAGTGACGCGGCTTGGGCATAAGCTGTTTAATGAATCCGATCTCGGTGTTGGAATGATCTTCCTCCCGCATGACAACGCTTATGCGCAGGCCCGGGCCAAGGCGATCATCGAAGAGGTGCTGGAAAAGCGTGGGCTCTTTCTTTTTGGCTGGCGCGAAGTGCCCATCAATATCCAGTTGCTGGGCTCCAAGGCGGCTTCGACTTTGCCCCGGATCGAGCAGGTGCTCATCGGGCGCCCGCATGGATTGGAAGCCGAGGCTTACGAGCGCACGCTATTTCTCTGCCGGAACGAGATTGAAAAGCGGGCGGCGGAGGATCAGATCAAGCACTTTTATATCCCGTCGTTTTCGCATCGGGTGATCAATTACAAGGGGCTGCTGGTGTCGCCGTCGCTGGAGAAGTTTTACAAAGATTTGCAGTCGCCCGATTACGAGACGGCGCTCTGCGTGTATCATCAGCGTTATTCCACCAACACGTTCCCGACCTGGCCTCTGGGGCAGCCGTTCCGGATGCTCGCTCACAACGGCGAGATCAACACCCGTCGCGGCAACGTCAATTGGATGGGCGCCCGTGAAGCGGAGCTGGAAGCCAATTTCTGGGGCGCCGACATCGATCTGCTCAAGCCCATCATCCAGCCCGGAGGCAGCGACAGCGCGGAGCTCGATAACGCGCTCGAAGCCCTGGTCATGAGCGGCCGAGGGGTGACGCATGCGATGACGATGCTGGTGCCGCCGGCGTGGCGGAACGACAAGTGGATGTCGCCGGAATTGCGCGCGTTTTACGAATATCATCGCTGCTTTAATGAGCCGTGGGATGGCCCCGCCGCTCTCGTCTTTACCGATGGAATCACGGTCGGCGCTTGCCTCGATCGCAATGGGCTGCGCCCGTCCCGGTATAAAGTCCTCGATGACGGGATCGTCAGCCTCGGGTCGGAGTCCGGGACGATCGAGTTCGACGACGCGCATGTGCTGGAGAAGGGGCGTTTGGCGCCGGGCGAGATGATCGCGGTGGACACGGCGCGCGGGGTGTTGCTGCGGGATGAGGAGATCAAGAAGGAGCTGTCCCTGCGGAAGCCTTATGGGGAGTGGGTGAAGAATAATCTGTTGCGACTTGAGGAGCTGACCGTGCCTGAGCCGGTGGAGCCTGAGGGGGCGCTGGATGTGCTGGGCAATACGCAGCGCCAGATCGCATTTGGATACACCAGTGAGGAGCTCGACATGATTCTCAAGCCGATGGTCAGCATCGGTTCCGAGGCAGTCGGCTCCATGGGCGATGACACGCCGCTGGCCGTGCTCTCGTTTCAGCCCCGGCTACTTTATACCTATTTCAAGCAGCTCTTTGCGCAGGTCACGAATCCGCCGATCGACCCGATCCGGGAGCGCCTCGTGATGTCGGTCAACGTGGTGCTGGGCTGGCGCCGTAACCTTTTGGCGGAGACGCCCGAGCACGCGCGGCTGGTGCAGGCGAATTCGCCGATTCTGTTTGAGCACGAGCTCAATGCGCTCCGCGATCTCGACGGCAAAGGGTTCCCGTCGGCCACCATCAATGCCACCTGGCCCTTGGCCGAGGGCGAGCAGGGGCTCGAACGCGCCATCGACCGTATTTGTGCCGAAGCGGAAAAGGCCGTGCTCCACGGAGCGCGCCTGGTGGTGATTTCGGATCGCCAGTTGGATCATGCCAATGTCCCGGTGCCAATGCTACTGGCCGTGGGCGCGGTGCATCATCACCTGATTCGCACCGGTAAACGGATGAAAACCTCGATCGTCTGCGAGACGGGCGAGGCGCGGGACACCCATCAGGTCGCGTGTTTGATCGGCTACGGAGCCAGCGCGGTATGTCCGTATCTGGGATTTGAAACCGTGCGGGAGATCATCGGTCAGGCGAAGGCGGCCGCCCAACAGAACGTTATCAAGGCGGGGACGGACGTTGATAAGCTGGCCAAGGCGCAGGCGGCGCGCAGGGAGGCGGAAGCTTTGACGTTCGTTGTGGCCATGAAAAACATGCGCAAGGCGCTCGAAGACGGGTTGCTAAAGATCATGTCCAAAATGGGCATCAGCGTTCTCGGCAGTTATCACGGGGCGCAGATCTTTGAGGCGATCGGGATCGGCGAGCCGGTGATCAATAAGTGTTTCCATCGCACCGCTTCGCAGGTGTCGGGGATCGGCTTTGTGGAAATTGCCCGCGAGTCGCTGATCCGCCACGGTAAAGGGTTTGCGGCGGCGCCCACGGAGAAGGGGCCGCAACTTGAGGACGGCGGGGTGTATCGGTTCCGGCGGGCCGGGGAGCGGCATGCGATGTCGCCGACGGTCATCCAGTCCTTCCACAGCTTTGTTAAAACCAATACGGCTGAGGATTATAAGAAGTATGCCGCGCAGGTGGTCGCTTATCAGCCGATC
>JAYTYG010000143.1:0-1712 GCA_043742585.1 Spartobacteria bacterium | reverse complement strand
AAAATGTGGTTTCCCCCTGAACGTTCTGCGGCTCCTTGCCTCAGTAAGTTCAATGCTATTTCTCCCCGCCGCCAGCGACCTGACGATAGCCCAGGCGTTCAGCCATCGGTCGCTTTTAATGAGAGCCCAGCGCCATTGACCCAGGCTGGCTCCGCGCCGTTGGCGCTCAAAGCCCGCGCGCCATTCCCTTCCAAGCATCATGCCATTCCGGTCTTACTCACCGCCAACCTCGGCCACCGAGCGCTGCGCCTCAGCGAGCAGGCGCAGAGCCATTCGCCCCAAGACGGTGGTGACCAGCAGCGTCAGCCCCAGGCCACTGCCCCAGATCATATATTCCGTCAACTGCGGATGCGTCTGCCCGCGCCACAACCGCAGCCCCAACTGCCCCAAGGTGCCCAGATACGCGTAAAGAAAAAGCCCCGGCGCCTGTCCCAGCGCCACCCACAGCATGCAGGTCCAAAAGCGAATCCGCGTCACCCCATAGAGATAGTTTAACAGACTGGTCGGAAACAGCGGGTGGACCTGACTTAGAAATATTATCTTCCAGCCTTCCCGCGCTATCGCCCCGTCCAAGGCCACCCATTTGCGATGCTGAAAGAACTTCCGGGCCACCCACTGGCGCCCCAGCTTCCGGGTAATGAGGAAGGCAATCGCCGCGCCGAGCACATTCCCCAGCAAGTTCAAAAAGAACCCCCACCAGAGGCCGAAAAACAACCCGCTACCGATCGCCAGCACGCCTCCCGGCAACAACAAAACATTACAGCCAGCATATAGCATCGGATACAATAGACCGGCCCAACCCGACATCTGCGCGACGTGCCGCTGGGCGCGTAAGATGTAGTCGAGCACAGGGAAAGCCCGCGCCAGCCAAGCGACTACACAGATCCCCAAGCCCAAGCCGAGGAGCTGCACATAAAGTGCGCGACGCACCACGCTCATGTGCCCGCGCGCACGAACTGAGTGAGCTCCACCGTGGTTTCGAAGCGCAGAAAAGGAGTCATGAAATAAATCCCCGGGAAATGATCCAGAACCACCCGGCAAACATCTTTGGCAATCTCCATGCCGATGCGCAAGCCGTCCGCCCCCTCCTTGCCCAGCATTGCATCGCGCACAGACTGCGGAATCACGATTCCCGGCACCTCGTTATGCAGGAACTCGGCCTGGCGCCCATTGAGCAAGGGCCAAACCCCAATCAATATCGGCACTCCAAACCCCAGGGTCCGCCGCGCGGTTTCCTCGACGAGCTGCGGATCAAACACCGGCTGAGTCATCACATACTGAGCGCCAGCCGCCAATTTGCGTTCGAGGCGCTGGACCTGTGCATCGAGATTTTTTGCGTTCGGATTAAACGTGCAACCCGCCACCAAACGGGCCCCGGCCCCGATGGATTTCCCGTTCGCATTCAGCCCGGCATTGAGCTGTGAGATGATTTGAATCAGCTCGATGGAGGTCACGTCGTAGACCGATTTTGCGCCCGGATGATCCCCTGTTTTAGAAGGATCGCCCGTGAGCGGGAGGACATGGCGGATCCCCAGAGCGCTCATGCCCATCAGGAGGCTTTGGAGGCCGATGACATTGTGATCGCGGCAGCTCAAGTGCAGAAGCGGGGTGACCCCTAGCCCTACTTTCGCATGAATTTAAGGAAGAGGCCCAGTTCTCACTAGAAGAACATCACTGCAATGGTCGAGAAGTCATGCATGAAAGAATATCTG
>JAYTYG010000142.1:0-2499 GCA_043742585.1 Spartobacteria bacterium | reverse complement strand
GCTTTTGGCCAATACGAATTCCTCGCGCCCAGCCGTAACGGCGGCTGGTGGATTAATATGGGCGGGCGAGTCCGGCTCTGGCGCGAAGGGCAGTATATTGCCGAGCGCGGGGCGCCAGCTTGGATCAATCGATCGGTGGCGTCCTGCATTGAAGACCATGCGGGCCACCTCTGGATAGGCTCCAGCGGCAGCGGTCTATATCGCTATGACGCCGATGGCTCCGTCCACCGATATAGCGCTAATGAAGGCCTGGGCAGCGACCTCATTTGTAGCCTCTGCGAGGACACCGAAGGCGATCTCTGGGTCGCCACCAATGGCGGCGGACTTAGTCGACTCCGGCTCGCTCTGTTTAATACCTATGGCCGCGCCCAAGGTCTTTCCTCAAGCCTGGTTACCGCTATCACCGAAGGTAAGGACGGCGAACTGTGGATCGGCACGGCGGATTCTGGAATTAATTTACTGAAAAACGGCACAGTCCAGCCCATGGGAACCGGCGAGGGTCTGGATCAGTTACAAGTCCAGACAGCTCTCAGCGATCAATCCGGACAGCTATGGGTAGGCACAGCGCCCGGCGGCCTGTTTCGCTATACTAACAACCGCTTCACGCGCGCCCCACTGCCCGCTGGTTGCAACGGTCCGACCCGAAGCCTTTTCGAAGACTCCAAACACCGCGTCTGGATTGGCCAGCAATCCCTCAGCCAGGTTTTGAGATTTGAGAAAGCCCAGTTCCAACTCCTTAACTTACCTAACTCCACCAACGGCCTCGACATCAACTGTATGATCGAGGACCCCGCTGGTTCGCTTTGGATCGGCACCGATGGCAGCGGTTTATTTCAATATAGCCTCGAGCACTTTAAACAGTTCCGCCGCACAGAAGGACTCCCAAGCGATATCATTAGATCCCTGCACGCTGATCCCGATGGCACGATTTGGATTGGCACCCAAGGCGGCGGTATCACCCGCCTCAAGAATGAGCACTTTGTCAGTTGCAGCAAAGGCGATGGGCTCCCTGACAATGTGATTAACTCCATCCAGGAAGATGCCACGGGAAATTTCTGGCTCAGTTCTTTTCACGGAATTTTCCGGGTCCCTAAACACGATCTAAATGATTTCGCAGACGGCAAACGTCCCTTCATCCAATGCGTTCAATTCGGCAAATCCGATGGCATACCAGCTATGGAATGTGCCGGTGGTTTTCAGCCCGCTTCCTGCAAAACCCGCGATGGCCGACTCTGGTTTCCCACCGTCAAGGGCGTGGCCGTTGTGGATCCTGCCCGCTGCTTGCCTAATCCGGTGGCACCCCCGGTGTTCATCGAGGAAGTGCGAATCGACGGCGACGCCCAAGCCCTGCCAGATCCAGCAGTGGCCACCGACCGCACCATGTCCATTGCGCCCGGTACGCAGCGATACGAAATCCAATATACCGGACTAAATTTCAGCGCACCGGAACGCGTGCAATTTAAATATAGATTGGAAGGATTGGATAAAGACTGGGTGCAGGCCGGACACCGACGCACCGCGATATACAGCTATCTGCCTCCGGGCAAATACCGCTTCCACGTGATAGCATGTAACCAGGATGGGCTTTGGAACACCGTTGGCGCATCATTTCCATTGGTTATCCAACCGCAACTCTGGCAGCGTTGGTCATTCCGAATCCCCGTCGCCGCACTCGCTGCAATTGGATTTGCGGGCATCATTCGCGCCGTGACACGTCGGCGCTGGAGAAACCGACTACGCCAGTTGCAGATCCAGCAGAAAGTCGATAATGAGCGCACCCGCATTGCCCAGGATATCCACGACGATCTGGGCGCCGGACTCACTCAAATTGCCTGGCTTGGCGAAGCCACTGCCAAACACGCCAACCAAGAAGCGGACGTCAGGATCAAGGCTCACAAAATAGCCGGCGCTGCCCGCGACATGGTGCGCTCACTGGACGAAATTGTTTGGGCTGTGCGACCGGAAAATGATTCCCTTTCGAGCTTGGTTGACTATCTCGGGCGCCGGGTTGATGAACTTTTCGAAAACAGCGGCACGCGCTGTTGGTTTACAGCTAGTAAAGACCTGCCACAATTGGTCGTTCTCGCCGAATTGCGACACAATATCTATCTCACCTGCAAAGAAGCTCTCAATAACGCGCTCAAACACTCAGCCGGGAGCGAGGTGCGGGTCGATGTCACTTTCGACAGTAATAGACTTTCAATCAGCATTACAGATAACGGCGTCGGCTTTGATGCCATGACAAATCTATCTACTGGGAACGGCTTAAGAAATATGCGTAACAGAATCGAAAATATCGGCGGCAGCTTTCTCGCGCACAGCCAAATCAATACCGGGACGCGGATCGAACTCACCATCCCAATGACGTCTGCCGGACCCGCCTAACTGCCCCCCGAAACTTATGCAGCAAGCCCCCGTCATCCAAGTGGTTATAGTGGAAGACAGCGCAAGGATTCGCGAGAGCCTCAGTGCGCTAATCAATGACAGCCCAGGATATGC
>JAYTYG010000141.1:0-4065 GCA_043742585.1 Spartobacteria bacterium | reverse complement strand
GTGGTGTCGGGATAACCGAGCACCACCATCCCCACGGAGTCGCCAACGAGAAGGATGTCGACCCCCGCTTCATCGAGCAGCCGCGCGGTCGGGTAATCGTAAGCTGTGAGCATCGCGATTTTTTCGCCGCGCGCTTTGAGTGCCACGAGGGAGGGAAGTGTAGGGCTCATAGATTCCAGGACTGGGTGTGGAGGGCGACCGCGGCCGGATCGTTTAGATGTTGGAGTAAATGGGCGACGGTTTCCTGCTGGCCGGGAAGCACCAGGTCGGGGCGGATATCGTGCAATGGGGTCAGGACAAAACGGCGCAAGTGCAGGCGCGGGTGGGGGATGATGACCTCGGGGTTGGTGAGGACCAGATTGCCTACGTAAAGAATATCGAGATCGATGATTCGCGGGGCATTGCGGGGACGTTTTGAGGGGCGACCGAAGGAGGCTTCAATGACTTGCAGCGCATCGAGCAAGGCCATGGGTTGGCCTTCGTATTCCACTTCCACCACCGCGTTTAGATAGGCTCCCGCATCGCGGTCAGAACCCACCGGCTCTGTTTCATAGATACTGGATAGTAACCACGGGCCGCTCAGTCCCGGGACAAGGCGCAATGCCTGTATAGCCGCTTGTAAATGCGCCAGCCTGTCGCCCAAGTTCGAGCCTAGAGCAATGCAAGTTCGCATGGGAATGATCGGTGTCACCCGTGGGCGCGCGCGGGAGGCAGCGCGAATGGGAGGCGCTCCATTGAGGGATTGGGAATAGTACCGCTATTTGAGTTCGAGCACGTCCTGCATGTCATATAGACCGGCTGGCTTGCCTGTCGCCCACAGCGCAGCGCGCAACGCGCCCTGCGCAAAGGTTTCACGGCTCGAGGCTTTATGGGTTAACTCCACTCGCTCGCCTTGGGCCGCATAGATGACTGTATGATCGCCCACCACGTCGCCCCCGCGGATGGCATGGACACCGATCTCGTTATTGGTGCGTTCGCCGACGATTCCAACCCGACCGTGGCGGGCGTGGTCGTTGTAAGTGAGGTCGCGGGCCTCGGCGAGGATCTCGACGAGCCGTTTGGCGGTGCCGCTGGGAGCATCTTTTTTGTGTCGATGATGCATTTCCACGACTTCCAAATCGAAGGATGGCCCGAGAATTTCAGCGGCTTTGCGCGTCAGCCAAAACAGCGTATTGACGCCGACGCTGTAGTTTGGGGCGTAAACGATGGGGATACTCGCGGCGGCATGCCGGATGGCGGCGTCCTGCAAATCGCTGTAGCCGGTGGTGCCGATAACCAGCGTTTTCTGATGTTCGACGCAGCGGGCCAGGACCCGTTCGAGCACCGAGTGATGGGAGAAATCAATGACCGCATCACAACCCGTCACAGCGGCAGCGAAATCATCGCCGGAATTGATTTGTGCGACCACGGAGAGTTGCGGGTCGGCACTCGCGCAAGCGACCAGCGTTTGTCCCATGCGGCCGCGGGCGCCATTGATTAGAAGACGAAGAGCATCCATGGCTGGTTGAAGCGGTTATGGGATGAACTTGAGTTGGCGCAGGGTCGACTCAAGTTTTAAAGCGTTGGTGGCACTCATCTCACAAAGTGGCAGCCGGACTTCCGCTGTCATTTGACCCACTAGGGCCAGCGCATGTTTGGCCGGCACCGGGTTGGGTTCAATAAAGAGATCCTTGAAAAGCGGGTAGAGCTGGAAATGGAGGCGGCGGGCTTCGTGGTAGTTGCCGGCTAAGGCGGCCCCGACGAGGTCGACGACTGGCCCGGGAATGAGGTTTGAGGCTACGCTGATGACTCCCACGGCGCCCGCCGCAATGAATGGGAGCGTCAGGGAATCGTCGCCGGAAAGGATCTCGAAGTCTGCGGGCAACGCGGCGCGCAGGGCGGTGACGCGTTCGACGGAGCCGCCCGCTTCCTTGATGGCGACGATGTTTTTGCAAGCGGCGGCGAGTCGGACGCAGGTTTCGACGGCGATCTCGATGCCGCAACGGCCTGGGATGCTGTAGAGAACGATGGGGAGGTTGGTGGCCCGGGCGATGGCTTGGTAATGCCTGAAGAGCCCTTCTTGCGAAGGCTTGTTGTAATACGGTGCGACGATGAGCAGCGCGTCGGCTCCAAGTTGCTCTGCTTCCGCACTCAGGGTGACGGCTTCCGCCGTGCAATTCGAGCCGGTGCCGGCCACGACCAGGCAGCGGCCTGCCGCGGTTGTGACGGCGAGTTCGATGACGCGCAGATGCTCGGCGTGATCCAGTGTGGGCGATTCGCCCGTGGTGCCGACTGGCACGATGCCGGTGATGCCGGCCGAAATTTGCGCCTCAATGAGTCGGACAAAGGCCGGTTCGTCGACTTGATCGTTTTCGAACGGTGTAACGAGCGCTGTAAAAGTCCCTTGGAACATAAAGGCGGCGTTTCTAGGTCAGTCCCGGTCCCTTGCACAGGAAACTTTTTGACGAACTCGGTTCCTGTCGCAGTGGCAGGCGTGGGCGGGGCAAAAAAAGAGCCCGGGACGATGACGTTCCGGGCTCTTTGAAATTGGAAATGAGCGCTCCTACTTGGGCTTCTCTTTTTTGGGCTTCTTGACTTCTTTTTTATGACTGTTGTTGCCTTTGGCCATGGTGAGACTCCTTCTGGTTTGTATTCTCTGCTGGATGATACGTCACTCGGCGTTGCATCCCTTGAGAATAGTATTTCTATTAACCCGTTATGCACCGCTCGTCACGCGAATCATTGCTTTTATCCCGCTCCCTGCGGGCCTCTGTCCATCCGGCGCCGCGCCGCGCTGGGGCGCTTGGTGGATCTGCTGGTGGACTTCAAGTGGTTAGGTCAACGGGATCTCAGAGTTTTGGAAACTGAATTCGGTTCTCCTGAGGATCTGCCTCCGAAACCCTGCCTGATTCTCGATCAGGAAAGGGTTATACTGCTTTTCGACTACGACCAGGAGCTCATCGCTGCCGTGCGCCAGGTCAAGGGCGCGCGCTGGGATCCGAGCAAGAAGGCGCAGTATTGGTTTGTCCCGGCCAAGTTGGATTACCTCCGAGGGGTGGGCGAGTTTGCCAAGGCGCACGGGTTTTATATTCCCGAGGCGCTGCGGGATTTGTGGCGCACGCTGACGGCTGAGGCACGGGCTAACCTTTCGGGGAGTCGGGCGGAAGATGCGGATTTGGAGGTGGCGGGATTAGGAGGCACGTTGATGCCATTTCAGAGAGCCGGTGTGGTTTATATTACGCGGGTTAAACGCGGTTTCATTGCGGATGAAATGGGGCTGGGAAAAACCGTGCAGGCGCTGGCGGCGTTGCAACGCCTGGATGCGTTTCCGGCGCTGATTGTTTGTCCGGCCAGTCTGAAGCTCAATTGGGAGCGTGAGATTTTGCGGTGGTTGCCCGGGAAGGCGGTGCACATCGTCGATGGCAAGGCGCCGACGCGGCATGCGCATATTAATATCATTAACTATGATATCTTGCCCAAGCATGTGGACCGGCTCCGGACGATGGAGCTGGCGGCGGTGGTTTTTGATGAGAGTCATGCGCTCAAAAATCATAAGGCAAAGCGCACGGAGGCTGCGGCGAAGCTTGTGCGCGGCATTGACGTGCGAATGATGCTCACGGGGACGCCGATCTTGAATCGCCCGGGGGAGTTGCTTGCGCCGTTGGGGATTCTGGGGCGGTTGGATGATCTCGGCGGTTTCAATGCGTTCGCACTGCGTTATTGCGCCGCTAAGGAAAAACATATCGGTCAGGGCCGCGTCGCCTGGGATCTGAGTGGCGCGGATAACCTGCGGGAGTTGGCTGGAAAGTTGCGCGCGACTTGTTTGATCCGGCGTCTGAAGGCCGATGTGCTTAATGAATTGCCCCCCAAGCAGCGCACTGTCATTCCCGTGGACATCACCAATCGGGATGAGTATCGGGCGGCGGCCAAGGATCTTCTGGGTTGGATCGCGGAGCGGGCGGGGAACGATCCGAAGTTTCGCGCGGAGATAGCGCATCTGGATGAGGATGCGCAGTTGCATCATAAAAGGATTTGCTTCGCGAAAGTCGTTTTGATTATTGTAGGAAAGGGAGTTGATTGTAGTTC
>JAYTYG010000140.1:0-7702 GCA_043742585.1 Spartobacteria bacterium | reverse complement strand
TCCGGAGCGAATACATACCGGCCCCTGAGTTGTGTGTTCCGCTTAAAATGAGTGCCGCCTCAACTTTTTTCCGGCGAGGGCTTCACCGAATATTTACGTAGTATCAGTAGACGTCATTCCTGATGAACGAATTGAGTGTCGGCTTTTTATATTGCGTTCTCGTTTTTAGGTGAATGGGCGTGGGCCGAGGGAACACAGCGCGCCGTTCGCCTCGAATGAAGAGACCACCCCGGTTTTTGGGCTAACGGATCCCACCCGTTTGACAGCGCGGCCCTGCGCTTCTACGGTGTCGCCCCCATGCCCGCCAGCCCCCCCATCACACGGCACCCCAGCGGCAAGGCCACAGGAAAGACATTTCTTGTAGCCAGCACCCTGCTCGGCATGGCAGCGCTTGGCTTAATCGCAACGCTGATTTTAGCAGTCGTCGACTCGTCACGCGGTAAGAAGCCGCGCGCCAAAGACTTGCCTGAACCGACATCGACCGCCCAGGCGGAAGCGCCAAACGGGAAGCTCGCGACGGGGGCATTGCCAGCCGAAGCACTGGCCATCAGTGACCCGCTCGCCGAACCCATGCCCCAGAGCGCCGCTGAACCCATCGCTCCTGCGGCGCCGATTTTGCCCCCGGAAAAGCCTATCCCGGTGCTGGCCAGCAAGCCGATCCCGAAAGCGGCGCCCGAAAGCCGCTACCAGGAATTGGTGGAACAAGGCAAAACATTACGCGACCGCGGCGACATGCCCAATGCGCTAACCAAGCTGAGGGAGGCGCAAACGCTAGAGCCTGAGAACCCCGCTGCGGTGGCCGAGATCGCGGTCAGCTATGAAAAAATGGGGCTCATGGAAAAGGCCTCAGAGCAGTGGAAACGCATCCACGAGATGGGGCAGCGAAGAGCCGGCAGCTATTACATCGCCGCCGACGCGCGGCTCAAACAGAGCCAGACGCAGGCGATGATGACGGCACAAGCCGCCCAATATTCCAATGGGGCCGCAGCGCCAGAGGCCACCGCAAGCGCGATCTTGACCATCTCCCCTGTCACCACGGAGGAGATCAACGATCCGCTCTGCTCCCAAAAATTCACGCTTCGGGTGCCGCTCAAAATTCAACCCAATACCAAGATCAACGTAGCTGATCTGACGATACAGGTTCTGTTTTACGATTCTGTGGAAGGCAAGGCGCTGGTCCAAACCAACGCAAACGTCAACTCGCGCTGGGCGAGCCCACCCACGGACTGGGTCGACAGCGACACGGAGCTACTGGAAATCGAATACAGCCAACCGCGCGCCGATCCAAAAGAAAGCCGGCGGGAAGAACGAAAATATTTTGGCTACATCGTGAGAGTTTATTATAAAAACGAGCTGCAGGACACTCGCGCCGAGCCACGCAGCTTGGCCGCAAAATTCGCGGCACCGCAAGCGCTCGAAAAATCCCCCATTCAATGAAAATACTTTTGGTTGATAACGAACCTGAGATCGCCGAGCTCCTATTAACAGTGTTAAAAGACATTGGGCCTCACGATATACGCACAGCTAATTCCGGCGGCACCGCCTTGCAGACCGCCGCAGCCATGGGCGGGGTCGACCTATTGGTGACCGATGTCGTTATGGAGCCCATGAACGGATTCATGCTCCGCGACCAAATCGCCAAGCGTTATCCAGCCTCCCGGGTGATGTTCATCAGCGGCTTTGACCTGAGCGACTACCAGGAACAGATCGCGGGGCTGTCTTTCATCCAGAAGCCTTTCGAACTCCCCTACTTCATCGAGCTGGTCCAAAAAGAGCTGACTATCGCCGCCAGCCTGCCAGCCTCAGAAATCACCGCAAGCCCCCTGCCCGGTCCCGCCCCTGATCTGGAGGCGACCGCCAGCTTCAGACCCCCGACCCAACTCATCCCCCGGCCCTCGGGCGTGCGCGCAGTGGCACAACCATCGCTGGCGGCCGTGCCCGTTGTAGGAATGGCAAGCAGCGGGGCGAAACTGGTAGGAGCGACAGCCCAGCCGAAAGCGACCCAAACGGCGGTTGCAGTGGCCATACAGCCGAGTATTGCACAGCCTGTAGTCGCTAAGATTAGCGCTACAGCGCAGCCATCCATAGCTAAGCCATCCATTGTAGCACAGCCTGCCTCCGCAGCGGCCGCAGTCGCCACACCCAGCGCGCCCGTCAGACCAGCCGCAGCACCTCAAGCAAGAGTGGTATTGCCCGCTGCGCGCCCCGAGGCCGAAGCCCAGAGCCACCCGGCCTCGTTGATTGGAGGCACATTGGGCGCTTATAAAATCATTCGACAACTCGGCGAAGGCCAATGGGGCCCGGTCTACGCCGCGATTCAAATCTCAATCAACCGCTCGGTGGGATTGAAAATTCTGGCCCCGGATCGGGCTAAAGATCTGACCCTCAAATCACGGTTCGTTTCCGATGCACGAGCCAAGGCCAACGTCCAGCACCCCTCGATTCTATCGGTCTACGAAGCGGGCGAGGTGGACGGATACAGCTTTTATGCGCACGAGTTTGTGGACGGCAGGAGCTTAGCGGATCTCATCAAAAATGGGGAAAAGCTCAGCGAAGCCGAAGCGCTCAAGGTGCTGCGGGCCGCCGCGGAAGGGCTCGCCTATTTACAGGCAAATCACCTGGCCCACTCCGCGTTAGACGCAGCCCACATCTATGTACCGAAAGGCGCCCACCCGCGCCTGGCGAATATAGCGACCCAGGCCGGCGGCCAGGAACTCACCCCCGAAAAGGAAATCCGGACCCTCGGCACGGCCCTCATGGCGGTACTGACCGGGGCGCAGAATCTGAGCGAGGGATTAAAAACCATGCTGGACCGCATGGTGAAGCCCGGACCGAACACGATTACAACCTGGGCCGTCCTCCTCCACGGCCTAAAAGCTCTGGAGCCCAAGATCATCCCAGTCGAGGCCGCGAAAATCAGCGCCCAGGATCGGGCCGCGATTGCCGCAGTGGAAGCCGCCCGCCGCGACCAGTCCCGCTCACTATGGATGACTGTGGCGATCCTTATCATCTCGCTGATTACGGTCGGCACCTTGATTTATTACAAGTTCCGGTCCAATGAGCGCAATCTCACAGGACAAATCGAAATTCCCGAGGCCAACTACCCCATCGGCAGCGACAACAAGCCCACCCACATCAATCAATTCTGGATCGACAAATACGAGGTCACCGTCGGCCAATATGCCAAGTTCCTGGCTTACCTGGACGCCCATCCCACGGCGGACGGGGATTTCAATCACGAGAAACAACCTCGGCAGCTTAGCCATCGGCCCGAATACTGGGACATCTACTACGGCAACGCTGTGGCCGGCCAAAGCGCACACGGCGTTCCGATGACACTCAACTCACCGGTAATGATGATCACCTGGTGGGACGCTTATGCTTACGCCAAGTGGAAAAAGCGCGACCTGCCGACCGAGGAAGAATGGGAAGCGGCCGCGCGCGGACCTGCGGGCCGGAGCTACCCCTGGGGGAATGAATTTAAAGCCAGCCGAGTCAACATCAACACCGACTACGACAAGGCCAATCCCAGCGCCAAGGGCAGCGTCGATGGATTCAACTTTTGGGGCGACGTCGATATGATGAAGGGGGATGAAAGCACCTCGGGCGTCATTGGCATGGCTGGCAATGTCAGCGAATGGGTGGAATGGCCTCAGGGCGCCCGATTCCCTGTCTATAAAGGCGGCAACTTTCAGTCCGCCGACGCCACCCTTTACAAGCGCGTAGCCGATCACCTCCCCAGCGTGGGCGAGGAATTTATCGGCTTCCGAACCATTTCCAGAACCCGCCCGACTGTAAAATAGATGAAACTCCTCCGACTCCTGTTCTTAAGCCTGCTCTGCGCCACCGCTGCAATTCCTGCGCACGCCCAAATTTCGGTGGATCTCCAGATCAAGCGCCGCAGCTTCATTAGGTACGAGCCAATCCTGGCCACCGTCACTGTCACTAACCTCACCGGGCGCGCCGTCACGCTTCAGGATGCAGACTCACAATGGTTCGGATTCCAAATCACCACAAACCCTGGCCAACGCCTGGTGCCGCCGAGCGACCCGAACTATCACCTCGACCCGCTGGAGCTCAAGGTCGGTGAAAGCGTCAAGCGCACAGTGAATCTCATTACCCTATTTTCCTTTGGCGAATACGGACATTACCAGATCAAGTCCACGATCTACGCCTCGGACACAGGCAAATATTACACATCCAAAGCCACCGGGATTGAAGTCAGCGAGGGCACTAAGATATGGCAACAGTCGGTGGGTGTCCCCGAGGGTTCCCCTCATGCGGGGAGCCTGCATACCATGACAGCCCTTAGCTTTCAGGGCGCAGATAAAGCCGATCTCTATATTCGCATCGAAGACAGGGAATTAGGAGTGATCTATTGCACGCATAAACTTGGCCACATCATCATTGGCCAACCGCCGCAGATGCAGTTAGACCCCGCCAACAATCTATACGTGCTGCAAATGGTGATGCCCAAAGTATATCTGCTCACAAAAATCAGCTGTAGCGGCGAGATACTCTCCCAGAATAATTACGAGGCACCCAAGGCCACCCCTTATTTCAGACACCTCGCCGACGGCACTATCCAAATCATCAACGGCCGCCGCGAAGCCGCCAAAACTGCCGCCACCGGCGCCGCCGCCGCAGCCACGCCTAATCTTTCCGACCGGCCAATCGGCCTGCCCAACCCGCCAAAAGACTAACCGTCCGCAAACCGATAGCCGCCCCGACGTTTCTATTCTTGGCGCTCTGCTCCTGCCGGTAAATTGTCGGCGGCATCCAATGCACGCGGCGAGCGAGACACATCATCGGCAGTAAACAGCTTCAAATCCGGCCCGGCCGACCGGACTTCAAAACTGTTCCTGCCCAAGGGATGAATGAAATAAGGCGTCCCCCAGCGATCCCGCAAATGGCCATCGACAGACAGTGCAGGATGCAGTGGCGGCAATACAACGAGCTTCAGCGGGTTCTGGCCGATCAACACCCGGGCTAGATCACTGTCATTGCCAATCGGCCGCCCCTGCCGACCGTGCAGAAGCCGTATATATTGCCGAATCAGGGCATGCAATATTTCCACATCCTTGGCAGCGTTGCCGGCAGGCGCATTGAGTTCGACAGCCAGAGGCGAGCCCGCAGAGCGTTTGGCCCGTAAATCCGGCGCCGGTGTGGCAGGCGCCACAGGCGGAATAACTTCGATGTCTGCGGCCGGAATACTAACTATTGGAGCAACCAACGCGGGAGCGGTCTGCACGGGGGAACTTGGGGCACTTAGACGAGGAGCCGCAGCCAGAAAGCGGCCAATCATCAAAGCCCCGACGCACAAGGCGCCGCCAATTAGTAAGAGCAAGTAGGGTCGCTTCATCGTGGGCCGCCATTTCGCCTAAACCCGGAAATAACAGCCACAGAGAACTCAGAGCTGGTCAGAGCTGGTTTCAGTTGAATGAAGCCCGGACGGGGTGCCGGGGTGATATGGGGCTGACGCTCGATTGACTTACCACCTGCTTGGGTGCAATTCGAAAGAAAACCGCTGTAGAAACCGCAGAGATTGAACGGCGGTATAGAAATAAATGGAATCATCCTGTTAGATGCGCACAGCAGACAGTGCCGACCGGTGGCTCTGACTATTGCTGAACGAATTGCGTGCCTACTCTTTAGTTTCCATTCTCGTTTTTAGATTTACGACATAAACCCCAGCGGCGGACTGGAACTCGCGGTGTCGTAAAACGTCGATATATTAGGAAACACCAGTGGAAGGCTGGCCTTTGGCACACCGAGCCATAAGGCCAGCTCCGCGAAATAACTATCCACCGCGACTTGCGGGATGAGCCGGCCCCGGCCCACATCCAGCGGACTATCAAGGTAGAGACTGGGATAGCTGCCGTAGATCCGTTTCCCATTGACCGCGCCGCCCACGACAAACTGGTTGCCGCCCCAGGCGTGATCTGCGCCGTCTGCATCAGTAGTCAGTGTGCGACCGAAATCCGAGGCAGTGAAAACAGTGACATCATCCTGCAGGCCCAGCGCCGCAAGACAGTCATAGAACGCCTTCAACGCAGCATCCACCTCGGGTAACATCGCCGCCTGCTGGGCGATCAAATTATCGTGATGATCCCAGCCGCCGTATTCGATGAAAAAGGTCTGCCGCTCATGCCCCAGCGTGCCATGACCGGCGATGGCCTTGGCGATCATCCTGAATTGGTTACCCAGCTCCGTGTCAGGAAATATCACGCTGGCGGGCAACGTATTATCGATCGCTGAATTAAAGAGCGTATAGGCATCCATGGCGCCGCGCTTCTTTGCTGTGAAAGATTGCGTCAACAGATGCTGATAATCAAAAGCCAACTGCCCATCCACGGCCCGGGTCCGAATCGGCACCGTGCTCCACGGACTCGTGTCAGTAGAATCATAGCCATCCAGCGGGATCGCGCCATCTGTACTAATCGTATATTCAAATACGTTTTCGCCACTTTGCCAGATATTCGATCCGGTTAGGGATATATTCATAGAAACCGTATCGATCGTATTCATGCTCCGGAGCAAATCCCCCATCCTGCCGCCCCAGCCTTTCGCCGAATGCGAATTGGGCGTCGATGTATGCCATTGCTCGACTTGATCGGAATGCGAATAGAGCCCCAACGGCAACCGCTTTAACCCGTTGTCATATTGCGCCTTCGTAACTGGCTCAATCAGCGTGCCGACATTGGCCACAAACGCAGCGTTGCCCGATTCAAACAAACTCTGCACCCCGCTCAGCCCCGGATGCAAACCCAGTTGCAAGCCTGGCGAGCCCAACGGACTAATCGGCAACAGGCTGGCCTGCTGCAACGCGATCCCGCCCCGGACCGCCTTATATTCAGCATACTCAGCATCGCCACGAGGCACTAACACGTTAAAGGAATCTATACCGCCCGAGAAAAACAGACACACCAACGCCTTATGCCCCCCCACGCCAGCCGCAGCCGCCACTGTGCCTGCCAACTTGAGATTCAATAAGGTATTCAATACAGGTATCGAACTGATGGCGGCACAGTTCAATTGACCAAGAAAACGACGACGCGAAATCTGGAATGACATAGATTAGGGGGGTTATTTGAGGACACCAAATTCGGGAGCGGCGACAATGAGATAGACAGCCATCTCAACGCGTCTTTTTTTCCACTCATACATTGTCTCATTGATCTGTTCGACAGCTTCGCGGATGACTTGATGTTGCTCGTTAGGCAACGTGCCGCCAGTTAGCAAAAGATCCAGGCGACGCAGCAGAGCCGGCACATCATTCACCAGAGCCAGCTCGGCGGTAAGGTTGGGCCGCACAATCGCCCGTGCACTGCTGCTGCCCCAGCGGTTGAACCCGTTTTCAAGCGCTGAAAGATAGTAGTTAGGAATACTGAGCGCCGTCACCGCGTTAAGTATCTGCACCTCGGGCGCCACCAACCCGGCATCGCTCACCGGTCCTGCTGGCGCGTAACCGGGTTTGAAAAAATTAAACACACTCGGAGCCGAGAGCGGTTGCTGAAAGTGAATATCCCCAAGATAGCGCATGTCATAAACTCCATTGGCGGCCCGGGCCCGGAACGCGCGCGCGAAATTGGCGGTGCGCAAGTAGGGTTCTTTTACCTTACCGGATGTTACCATCGCCGAGACTTGGGGGTCGCGGGCCTCGACGTCGGTGAGAATAGCGCGAACCACGGCCTTGAGATCC
>JAYTYG010000139.1:0-5402 GCA_043742585.1 Spartobacteria bacterium | reverse complement strand
GAATAGTGAGGTCTGTCATTTATAGTTGGGCCTTCTGCGGTTGGATCACTGATGCCTGATGGATTCCCCGCTCTGGGACAGTCTCTATATATATCGGGATTGCACAGCGCTCGGAATGGGTTCTGCCGGTCTTGGCGCAAAGTGGGCTTGCTGTTCTTTAGATTTTTGCGCGCGCGCCGAATGCAATGACGCAAGCACCGCCACCGATCAGCACCCAGCCCAGGATTGGTGGAAGCGGTACGTTCTTGGTCCGTTCAGCCGTCGCCTTAATAGGTCCGAGCTCGAGGACCGTTTCTTCGGTTTTATAGCTAACCCCGCGATAAGCCCTCGCCATCCATCTGCTCGACACGCCCAGCGTCAACAAACTCGACCATTCCAAGATTCTTCCCGGAGACCTCGCCGTGACCAGTAGCGGCGTTCACATTATGGCCTACCTCGGCAGCAACACCTGGATTGAGGCCGACCCCGGAGTAGGACGGGTCATCACGGTTCCAGTGCCAGCGAAAGACAACTCGTGGTTCGACACCTCAATGAAGATTGTCCGTTGGAGCGTTTTATCCAAATGAACCGAACGCCTAACCCTGAAGTTTCGTTTCGGCGGAGCCCGAAATGAAACTGACTGTTGAACAAGCCCGAATTCAGCTAGCAGCGGTCGCTATATATAAATTGGTTCCTCGCTGTTTCGAGTGGGTAACGGGTCGCGAGAAATATGACAGTATATAGATTTTGACGTTATCCTAAATCCGGAACTCTTTAGCCGCAAAGAACGAAGAAAGCGCAGAGATTGAGGAATTTACAGAAGTGTTTAGGCTCACCCGCATGGTGAACGCGTCGGCCGCTGACAATTGTCGGACCCTTCTGATGCTGAACGAATTGTGTATTCAGATTCAGTTTCCATCGCCGTGTTTAGGATAAGTCGCACTGATGAAGCAGCTTTGCGCTGTAGATTCCAAGTCCGACGAAGTCCTGGCGTTCGCGAGCAAATTAATTGGCGTTTCTCTAACAATTCGCGCTTTAAGTGAATTATGATGTGACCCCTTAACAATGAAACCGCCATTCGCATCCAGCATATTAGGCCCATTCAGCGCCGGCCTCCTTTTCCTGCTCAACTCCTGGACTCAGGCGGCACCAGTCGCGACCCCGCAGACTAAGGCGTTGCCGGCCGCCGCCAACCACCTAGTGGACTTCAGCAAAGAGATTAAGCCGCTTTTCGAAGAGAGCTGTATCAAATGTCACGCCAAAGGTAAGGCCAAGGGCGGCTTCAGTTTGGAAAACCGCGTGGCCTTCCTCAAGGGGGGCGACAACGGCCCCACCGCGACGGAAGGAAAAAGCGCGGAGAGCTATCTCGTCGAGCTGGTGGCAGGCACCGGGCCCGACGAAATGATGCCAAAAAAGGGCACCAAATGGACGCCTGAACAAGTGGGCTTGCTGCGAGCCTGGATCGATCAAGGCATGCCCTGGGAAGCCAACGTCACGTTCGCCAGGCCCGCCCCCCTCAATCTTTATCCCCATCCCGCCCTCGTCCCCGACGGCCCCGCCCCGCACCCTCTCGACCGCCTCCTGGAAGCTTATTTCGCCACCCGAAATATCCCGGCCCCCAGTCCCGTCGACGACCGCCTTTTTATTCGCCGCGTTTCGCTGGACACTGTGGGCCTGCTCCCCACTGAGGCCCAGATTCATGCCTTTGAATCAGACCCCCTGCCCGACAAACGCGAGCGCTTAGTCCGCTCGCTCCTCAGCGAATCCCAACCCTATGCGGATCATTGGATGACTTTTTGGAATGATCTGCTCCGCAACGATTACGCAGGGACAGGCTTTATCGACGGAGGCCGCAAACAAATCACGAGGTGGCTGTATTCGGCGCTGCTCAATAACCGGCCGTATGATCAACTGGTCCGGGAGCTCATTAATCCGACGTCGCTGAGCGAGGGATTCACGGCGGGCATCATCTGGCGCGGCACAGTCAACGCCTCGATGACGCCGCCCATGCAGGCAGCGCAAAACATCTCCCAGGCGCTCATCGGTGTGAACATCAAATGCGCTTCATGCCACGACAGCTTTATTAATGACTGGTCGCTAGCCGATGCTTATGGCCTAGCGGCCGTTTATAGCGAGCAATCCATGGAGCTCGTCCACTGCGATAAGCCCACCGGCAAACACGCCAGTCCCGCGTTCCTTTATCCGCAACTCGGCAAGTTCGACGAAAAAGCCAGCAAAGCCGAGCAACTCCAACGCCTGGCCGAAATCGTGACCAGTAAACAAAACGGACGACTCCCCCGCACCATCGTGAACCGGCTGTGGGCGCGGCTGCTGGGGACGGGCTTGGTGGGATCCATCGACGACATGGAGAAGCCGGCTTGGAGCAGTGAGATTTTGGATTGGCTCGCGGAAGATCTCGTGGCGCACCACTACGACCTCAAGCGCACCCTGGAAATGATCCTGAGCTCACGCGCCTACCAGTTGCCCACCGTCGAGGCGCCCGAGACAGAGCGCACCCTCGTTTTCCGGGGCCCGCTCACGCGGCGGCTGACAGCGGAGCAATTCAGCGACGCCTTGAGCGCGCTCGACGGCACCTGGGCGCGACTGCCCGCGTCCTTGGAGATTGATTTCAACGCCCTGGAACCCACCACGCCGATCCAAATGCCGAGCTGGATCTGGACCGATGAACCCGTCGCGCTCGGCCCACAACGGCGGGAGGCGAGAACTGCCCGCAACAAAATCGACGCCGCGCTCAAGCAACTCAAGGCCGCGCACGACGCCCTGGAACTCGCGGGAGACGAGGGAACCGCCGCCTACGAGCGCGCGCGCAGCGCCACGAATCAAGCAGCCACCGCAGTAACCGCCGCCGAACAACTCCTTAAGCCCCTGGCGCACCCCCCTGCAGCGACCACCCCTGCCCCTCCAGGCGCAATCCTCCCGGCATCGGACTTGCACCGAGTGGTATTTCGCAAAACATTCCAGCTCAGCGAGGCGCCAGCGGAAGCCTACGCCACGATTTTAGCCAGCCAGGACTTCGAAATGCAGGTCAACGGCAAAGAAGCCAGACCCATCAAACGCGACGGGGCCCGCCGTTCCCGCATCATCTTATTTAACATCAAAGAGCTCCTTGTGGCGGGTGAAAACATCATCGCCATTGACGTCGCCAGTCACACAGACAAAGCCATGAACGATGCCGAACGCGTGAAATACCCGGCCTCAAACACCCATCTCAACGCGCAAAGCGGCCTCGCCTTTTATCTCTGCTGCAAGTCCGCCGAGCACAAAGCGCTCCAGGAAGTTTTCACCGACGAAACTTGGCGCGTCAGGCGCAATCCCGAAATGCCTTGGGACGCGCTCGATTTGGCCGATAAAAACTGGGCGCCCGCAACACCGCTGGCCGATGGAATCGCGCCGATCGATGAAGGCCCCGGGCTCGAACCGCTGACCCGGCGCGACTTCGCCAACCGCCCCGTGATCCTTGGCACGCAGCTCGCGCCGGCAGTATCCATCATTAAACAATCCACAAAAATTCGCGCCTCGCTCCTAACCACAGACCCGCTCCAGAGCGCCTTGGACCGCCCCAATCGCGAGCAAATCATCACAGCCCGCGCCTCGCTGCCGACCACGCTGCAGGCGCTGGAACTCACCAACGGCAAACTCCTCAACAGCCGACTCAAAGCCACCGCCGCCCGACTCGCCCCGGAGGCCGCCAACGACCCCGGCCGCTGGGTGGAAAAAATCTACAACCAACTCCTGAACCGCCCCCCGAATGCCGGGGAACGCGCCATCGCACTTGAACTCCTAAACCGCCCGGTCGAGCCCGCCGGCGTGGAAGACTTTCTCTGGGCGCTGGTCAACCTGCCCGAATTTCAACTCATCAACTAAACCATGAATCGCTTCAATTCCCTGCAAAATGGCCGGATCAATCGGCGCGACTTTCTAAAGACAGCTTCCGCGGCCACGCTGGCCGCGCTCGGGGCCGGTGCACCGCGACTTTTTGGCGCCAGCCCGCTGCCGAAAATCGCGCCGACAGCGGACCGAGTCATCGTGTTATGGATGGCCGGAGGCATGGCGCACACGGAGACATTCGATCCGAAACGTTACACCCCGTTTTCTAAAGGCATGGAGGCCAATTCCGTGCTCAGCACCTTTCCATCCATCCCCACGGCCGTGGATCCCATTCGCTTCACCGAAGGCTTGGAAAAAATCGCCGCTGTGATGGATCGCGGCACGCTCATCCGCACGAGCACTGCGGCCGACCTGGGATTTATCCTGCACTCCCGGCACCAATTCCATTGGCACACCGGCTACGCTCCGCCGCAATCCGTCGCCGCGCCGCATATCGGAGCGGTCATGGCGCGGACCCTGGGCCCGCTCAACGATGCGATCCCGGCGTTCATCAATATTGGCCAACGCTTTGACCAGGGCGAATCCGAGGAGCTCAAGGCCTTCACGACCGCGGGATTCTTAGGCAGCGAATACGGGCCGTTTAACATCCCATTTCCTAACGACGCGGCGTCCGCGATTGAACCGCCTGCGGGCATGAGTCCAGGCCGATTCGAAGACCGGAACCGGTATTACAAGCGGCTCCTGGAAGCCAGCCCCATCGCGCAAAATGGCACCACCTTTCAACGCGACTCCCTGCTCCGCTCCATGGACAATGCCCATCGGCTGCTGAGCTCGCCCGCAGCCAAGGCTTTTGACCTTTCGCTGGAACCCCGCGACTCCGCCAATCGCTATCTACCGGCCGGCTTCGATCCCGCAAAGCTCAACGACGTCAAACAAGAGAACGGCGGCTCCTACGAGGCCCAAATGGCGGGCCGCTTTGGCCTGGGCTGCCTGCTCGCGCGTCGCCTGGCTGAAGCCGGCGCGCGCTACATCGAAGTCACCACCGAATACATCCCCTTTCTTAATTGGGACACCCATGAAAACGGGCACGCCCGGATGGTGAGCATGAAAAAGATGATCGATGCGCCCGTTGCCCAGCTCATCCTAGATCTGGAAGAACGCGGCCTGCTCGACCGGACCTTGGTCGTTCTCGCCAGCGAGTTTAGTCGGGACATGATGATCGAGGGCAAGGACGGCACCAACGTGCGCGACCAAGCCAGGGTGCCGGACCGGATTGAGGACATGAAATTCTACGGGATGCACCGGCACTTTACCGATGCGGGCTCAGTGCTGCTTTTTGGCGGAGGCATTAAGCGTGGGCATTTGCACGGCGTTACGGCCGAGGAACGCCCGTGCAAGGCCATCGAAGACAATGTGAGCATCGAGGATCTGCACGCCACAATCTACAAAGCCATGGGCATCCATTCCAAACTCGCTTACGAGATCGAAGAGCGCCCCTTTTACGTCACCCGCGACGGCATGGGCAAACCCGTGGACAGCCTCTTCCTTTAGTGTACTCCGCGCGGTAAGAACCA
>JAYTYG010000138.1:0-7018 GCA_043742585.1 Spartobacteria bacterium | reverse complement strand
CAAAGCCTCACACAGTCATTCCCCATGAACACCCGCACCTGCCTTCCACTCACGCTCGCAGCACTCAGCGCCCTCGTTTATCCCAGCGTCTCGTGGGCGGACAATGAAATCGGTTACATCGAAAAATTCGCGCTCGCGAGCGATCGCGAAAAGGTACTTGGGGAACTCGTCCCGGGCAGCGAGGACTACTATTTCTTCCACGCCCTGCACTATCAGAACACGCGCAATGCGGGGAAGTTGGCCGACATTTTGAAGCTCTGGGGAGAGCGCTTTGGCAATGAGAACGCGCGCCGGCGCATCATTCAAAACCGGGAAGCTCTGCTGAGCTACGACGCGACGCCGCAGCAGACGCTGGCGTATTTAAAAGAGCGCCTGGGAGTCGCGTTCAATCATCAGCAGGAGGTCCGCGACAGGAAGCCGAACCTGCCCACGAAACTGGATAATGCCCGGCTGGCCCGGGAGGTGTTCGAGACTGATGCCCTGCGGTGGAACGCCGGGTTGGAATCGCTTTCCCAGGAGGCGCTGGAGGATTTGGTGCGCCGACAAATCAAGCTCTCCGTCCAGAACCGACGCGCGCTCTTAGGCACGCTGGCCCGGCCCGATGTGCAGGGCTTGGTGGAGCTGATCCTCACGGAGCTGCGCTCGGAGAACAACAGCGGCTTCGGCGCGTTTGGGATCCATCGCGCGCTACTGCCGGAGCAGCTCGATGCGCTGGTGAAAGCCATGCCGTCGCTCGCCACCAACGAAGCCTTCGTCTATACCCGGCTGCGCAAACTCGCGCCCTCGGCCGACGTCGACATCGAGTTCAATGACGCCGAGCACGAGGCTTGGCTGGAACGGGTCTGGGCGTACGCCAAGACGTTGGCGCCCGCATTTAACACTCTGAAAGGTCACGTGCTTTACCAGCGCCTCGATCACGACCGCAGGAAGGGCCTGTATGACGCCACTCGGTTCGCCGAATATCTCAAGCTCCCCCGCAACCTCGCCTACGTGAACCCGAAGTGGCTGGAGAAACGGCGCAATGAAGAGAACCCGGTGGATCTCAATGCCAACCTCATGGAACCGCTGCTGCACGCGCAGCCCATCGGCGACGACGAACCCTTGGTGCGCGACTATTTCCTGAATCTCTTCGCCAAAACCGGCGGCGATCTCGACCCGCAAAATCTCGCGCCCTGGACCGACTACGTACGGGACACGTGGCTGAAGCCGGTCTACGCCGAGGCGATGATTGTGAACGGGATCGGCGGTGCGGAACGCTGGGCGTCGCTGCTCACGCCACAATCATTTCAAGCGTTGAAAGAGCGCGTGGACATTGAGTTTCCGAAGACCAACGCCCAATTCTTCCAACCGGGCGACGACGTGCAGTTCGAGGTCGTGGCCAAGAACACGCCGAAGTTGATCGTCAAAATCTACGAGGTAAACACCCTCAACTTCTTCCTCACCCAACATCGCCAGCTCAACACCGATCTCAATCTCGACGGCCTCGTCCCGAACAGCGAACGCACCGAGACCTTCGACGCCGGGCCGTTCAAGCGCGCCCGGCAGACGTTCAAGTTTCCAGAGCTCAAAAACAAACGCGGCGCATGGGTGATAGAATTCATCGGCGGCGGCCGCAGCAGCCGCGCCCTGGTGCGTTGCGGCCAATGGCGGGTCGTCCAGCAGACCGGCCCCGGCGGAGACTTGCTGACCGTGCTCGATGAAAAAGGCGAGCTGATCAAAGACGCGGTCGTTTGGCTCGATGGCCGGAAATTCGCGCGCAATGAAAAGCTGGGCCGGATCAGCGTCCCGTTCACGCAGCAGCCCGGAACGAGCGCCGTGATTCTCGCCGACGCGGCCGGGACATTCGCCACCCTCGCCGAGTTCGAGCATCACGCGGAGAACTACCTGCTCGACGCCCAATTCCACATTGAACGCGAGCAGCTCCTGGCCCGCCGCGAAGCCACCCTGGCCGTGCGCGCGGAGCTGATGCTGGGGCAAACGCATCTGGACCCGGCGCTGCTCAGTGAACCCAAGCTGACGATCACATCCCTGACGCTCGACGGCATCGCCACGTCGCGCGAGGTCACGGATCTCAAGCTCAGCGCCGGCAGCGTGCTCACCCACGCCTTCACAGTCCCGGAACGGCTCGCGCAATTGAGTGTCACACTCTCCGCACAGGTCGACTCGCTCACCGGTGGCGGCGAAAAACGCACGCTCAGCGCCTCTCACTCCTGGGCGCTCAACGGCATCGATAAGACCGAGCTCACCAGCGCCGGGCATTTGTCCAAATTCGGGACCGACTTCGTGTATGAGTTGTTGGGAAAAAACGGCGAACCGCTCGCCGACAAGCAGGTGGTATTTCGCTTTAATCACCGCGAATTCACCCGCGAACAGTCGTTGGCGTTGCAGACCGACGACAATGGACGCGTCGCGCTCGGGGCGCTCACGGGCATCCAGTCATTCACCGCCCAACTGCCCAACGGTCAGAACGACGTCCATGCACTCGATAATTTCGAGCGCACCTGGTCCCCAGTGATCCACGCGAAGGCGGGCGATGTCCTGCGCGTGCCTGCACCGCCGCGCTTGATCGAGGCGCAGGGAAATGGCGGCGCCAATGCCAACGGGCTGACATCCGAAGTGTCACTCCTGGAGATTCACGCTGAAACTTACGTCGCCAACCATGCATCTAAAGTCACACTGGAGGGCGGATTCCTCGTCATCAAAGATCTGCCGGCCGGCGATTTCGCGCTGCGGCTCCGCAGCGAGGCGCGGGATATTCTGCTCAAACTCACCAGCGGCAAATTGAGCAGCGGCTGGTATCTCAGCCCGGCGCGGAACCTCGAAGCCAAGGGCGCCGCCGCGCTACAAGTGACGGGCGTGAGCAACGACAAGGAGTTCCTCACGGTCAAGCTCGCCAACGTCACCCCGTTCACCCGCGTCCACATTGCCGCGTCGCGCTTTGAGCCGGGAACCGGCCTGTTTGCAGGGCTGGGCGGCTTTGCCCGCTTCGGCGCCAGCGAGGGCACGCCCGCCCGACTCCCAAATCTCTACTCGGCCGGGCGCGAGATCGGCGACGAGTATCGCTACATTCTCGACCGCCGCTACGCGAAGTCGTTTCCCGGCAACATGCTGACGCGTCCCGGCCTGCTTTTGAATCCATGGACGGTGCGCGACACCGACATCCAAGGGCTCGCGCAGGCAGCCCGACAAAATGCAGCGGTAACCATTGGCGGCAGGCGGGGCACGGCTTCTGATAGTAAAATGGTGGCCAGGAATGACGCGCCCGGCACACCTGGCGCGGAGTCGATCAACCTCGACTTCCTGGCCGCAAGCGCGCCGGTGCTCTACAACTTGATCCCGGACAAGGACGGCGTCGTTAAGATCGAACGCAAATCCCTCGGCGATCGACAGCATGTCCAGATCTATGCCGAAGACCTCGGCAACGCCGTCTGGCAGAGCTACGCGTTGCCCGACGCGGGCACGAAGTTCGCCGATCTCCGACTGGCCCACGCACTCGATCCAGCCAAGCCTTTTACCCAAAAAAAGGAAACCACCGTGCTCGCCACCGGCCAGGCGCTCACGCTCGCCTCAATCCTCACCAGCGAGCTGGAAACTTACGACACCCTGGGCGGCGTGTATTCCCTCTTCACCACGCTCAGTCACGACGCCAACCTCGCGCAATTCGCTTGGCTGCTCCAGTGGCCGAAACTCAAGGACGCCGAGAAGCGCGCCAAGTATTCCGAGTTCGCCTGTCACGAGCTGAATTTCTTTCTCTCGCAAAAGGACAAGGCGTTCTTCGAGGCGGTGGTGAAACCCTATCTGGCGAACAAGAAGGACAAGACGTTCATGGACCAGTTTCTCCTGGGCGCCGAGCTGAAGGGGTATCTCGCTCCGTGGGCGCATGAGCAACTCAACACAGTCGAGCGCGCACTGCTGGCGCAGCGCCTGCCCGGCGAAGCCGCCAACGCCGCACGCAGCGTGCGCGAGCTCTGGGAGCTGCTCCCGCCTGATCCCGAGCGGCAGGATCTGCTCTTCGAGACAGGCCTGCGCGGCCGCGCGTTGGAAGGCGGCACGGATGCGGACAAGTCCCGGGACATCTTTAACAAAGTTAAAAAGAATGAGGCGGAGGGCCTGCTCCGCGATGAACGAATGCAAAACGCCCCTGCGCCTGCCGTGGCTCCCACAATTCAGCCCCAAAGCCCAATGCCCGTAGGGACCGCGGGGATCGAGGGCGGCCGAATAGGCGCCAAAGCCGAAAGGGGCCTGGCGATGAGTGCCGATGCGCTGTCTGCACTCCAAGCTCCTGAGCCCACGGCAGAGATGGACGCTGGCCAGCGCTCCGCTTTAAAGAGCACAACAAGCTTGGCCAAAGACCGCACAGCCGCTCTCGATCAATCCAACGGCCTGGTCGTCGGCGCCGACGGTAAACCCGCCGATGACGCCTATTTCGGCCGGGAATCCGGAGCCGCGGCCCGCGCGGCCGTGCGCGCCTATTACCGGGCGATCGGGGTGACTAAAGAATGGGCAGAGAATAATTACTGGCACCTGCGCAGCAGCCAGCAAGAGGGCGGATTGATTCCCGTGAGCGCGTTCTGGCGCGATTATGCGGCGTATTTGGCAAATTCCGACCAAGGGAAAAAGGGCGGATTTGTGTCGCCACATTTCGCCGAGGCCAGCCACAACTTCGCGGAAATGATGCTCGCCCTGGCAGTGCTCGATTTGCCGTTCGACGCGCCGAAGCACGCCAACAAAGCGGATGCCGGGCACTTCACGCTGACCGCAGGCGGGCCGGTGATTGTTTTCCATAAAGAAATCAAACCCGCCGCGCCTGCCAACGCGGCACAGGGGCAGCTCCTGGTGTCGCAAAGCTTCTTCCGGCAGGGCGACCGCTTCCGCCAGGACGGCAATGAAAAGTTCGAGAAGTATGTCACTGAGGAATTCCTCACCGGCACGGTCTACGGCGCGAACATTGTGGTCACCAATCCGACCAGCGCCCCGGTGAAAGCGGAAGTGCTCCTGCAAATCCCCCAGGGCGCGTTGCCCGTGCTCGGCAGCAAAGCCACAGCGTCGCGCTATGTCCGCCTCGAACCTTACACGACCAAGACCTTCGAGTATGCGTTCTATTTCCCGGCCACCACCTCCAAGCTTGGGACCAAGTTCGAGCATTTCCCGGTAAACGTTGCCGTGGCCAATGCCTCCGCGGCGGCCGCGAAACCGTTTGAATTCAACGTGATGAACAAGCTGACGCAGTTCGATAAAGCCTCATGGGATTATGTATCGCAATACGGCACGGACGCCGACGTGTTCAACTTCCTCGAACAACACAACCTCGCTGCACTCTCGCTCCCGCGTGTCGCCTGGCGCTGCAGGGACGCGGCGTTCTTTAAAAAACTCACCGCATTCCTCGGCGCGCATCATCTCTGGGATGAGACGATCTACAGCTATGCGCTCCTCCACAACGACGCCACGGCGCTCCGGGACTGGCTGAAACACAAGACCAATTTCGTCGCGCAATGCGGACCGTTCCTCGCCTCCAAGCTCGTCGCGCTCGATCCCGTCGAGCGCCACAGCTACGAGCACTTGGAATACTCCCCGCTCGTCAACCAGCGCGCACACAGGCTCGGCAGCGACAATCGGATCGCCAATCCCGCCGTGCTCGGCCAATACCGGGCGCTGCTGAACTGCCTCGCGCACAAGCCCGCGCTCGATCCCGGCGACGCGATGAGCGTGACCTATTATCTCTTCGTTCAAGACCGAGTGGACGACGCGCTCACGCGTTTCCACACCGTAGATGCCCAGTCGTTGCCCACAAAAATCCAGCACGATTACCTGCGCTGCTACGCGGACTTTTACGAGAGCAACCTCGCCGATGCCCGCACTGTTGCCGCTAAATATTCGGACTTCCCAGTGGCGCGCTGGCAGAAGCTCTTTGGCGAAGTCACCAGTCAGCTCGACGAAATCGAAGGCAAAGCTGCCGCCAAGAAAACCGACGACAAACCCGATCGCGAAAAACAACAGGCGGAACTCGCCGCGACCGAGCCCACGCTGGAGTTCAAGGTGGAGAATAAAACCATCGCGTTGACGTGGAAGAATGTGCCCGAGGTCACGCTCAACTATTACCTGATGGATCCCGAGTTTTCCTTCAGCAGCAATCCCTTTGTCAGCGAGGACGCCAGCCGCTTCAGCATCATCAAACCCAACAAAAGCGACCTGCTGCCGCTCCCGAAGGACAAGGACACGCTCGAAATCCCGTTGCCCGGCGAGTTCGCCAAAGCAAACGTCCTCGTCGAGATCCTGGCGGCCGGTCAGCGCAAGACCCAGGCCTATCACTCCAACACGCTCAAGCTCACCGTGTCCGAAAACTACGGGCGATTGGAGGCCCACGACACCGGCGCAGACCAACCCGTGAGCAAGGCTTACGTGAAAGTCTATGCGCGATTGAAAAACGGCACCGTGCGTTTCTTCAAGGACGGCTACACCGACCTGCGCGGGCGCTTCGACTATTCGAGCCTCAACAGCACCAACGCACAGCCCGCGCCGTTGAGCCTCAATGAACCCGCGCCGATGAACGGTCTCGACTACCAAATGCTCAAGCCCGCAGAGCTCAACGAGATCGAGAAGTTCGCGTTCCTCATCCTCAGCGATTCGAATGGCGCCAGCACCCGGGAGGTCAGCCCGCCCAAAGAGTAAGGCGTTGCCGACCAGTCATCCTGAGCGCAGCCCGAGAGTCCGCGCCGAATCATCCGGAATCGAACGATGTGCGTTTCACTGGAGTTTGGCCATTTTTCATCAATGGCCGACGGCAGCCGGATGCCTTTAAAAGGTAGACCATGTGTCTAACACCTTCGGCCTCTTTACGCCGGAGGCGTTTAAAGCCATTAGCCAGGGGTTCCGATACCCCTGGACCAAACGTTATAAACACGGTCCGACCCCGGAGGCGGTCGCAGACGTCCATCCAAGGCGCACACAGATTCTGGGGGGCAGGTTCTGGAGGGGGCAGGTTCTGGGGGGACCGGGTTCAGCGGGTTCAGGGTTTTCC
>JAYTYG010000137.1:0-5614 GCA_043742585.1 Spartobacteria bacterium | reverse complement strand
GCGTTGGTGCCGCCATCGGTGACGCCCAAGGGGGGCGATGTGTTGGACGTGAACGACGTCATGAAGCTGTTGCCTCATCGTTACCCGTTTTTGATGGTGGATCGTATCGTGAGTCTCGACGGCGAAACAAAATGCACCGGCGTCAAGTCGGTGACGATCAATGAACCTTATTTCCAAGGGCATTTTCCCGGCCACCCGGTGATGCCTGGAGTCCTACAATTGGAGGCCATGGCGCAGGTCGGCAGTATCCTCATTCTGCGGTTGCCAGGGATGGCGGGTAAGATTGGCTATTTCATGAGCGCGGATTCGGTGAAGTTCCGGAAGCCGGTGATGCCCGGGGATACGCTGTTTATCGAGGTGGAAATGACGCAGCGTAAAAAGAACGTGGCCAAGGCCAGAGGTCGTTGCATTGTGAACAGTGAAGTGGTTTCCGAGGCGGAAATGATGTTTGGCTTTATCGATACGTGAGCGCGGCCCAGATCCATCCCACAGCAGTCATCGATCCTCGCGCAGAGATCGGCGAGGACGTTTTAATCGGGCCTTATTGCGTGATTGAAGCCGGGGTAACTATCGGCCGTGGCTGCTGGCTGCAACATCACATCAGCGTTTGCGGGCCGACCAAAATAGGGGAGGGCAACCGGTTCTTTGGCTTCGGCTCGATTGGCTTGCCCACGCAGGATCTTAAGTATGTGGGTGAACCCACATATCTTGAGATCGGTGCCAATAATACGTTCCGCGAATTTGTCAGCGTCCACCGTGGCACGGCGCCGGAATCGGTGACCCGGGTCGGCAATGGTGGAAATTTCCTGGCCTACTCGCACATTGCCCATGATTGCACGGTCGGCGATTATGTGATTTTTTCAAACAATGGCACGCTCGCCGGGCATGTGGAGGTGGGCGACTATGCGATCATCGGCGGTCTAACGGCGGTGCATCAATTCTGCCGGATCGGGCGCCATGCGTTGACGGGCGGCTGCTCGAAGATCGTGCAAGACGTGCCACCGTTCATGATTGCCGACGGTAACCCGGCCAAGGTTCGGAGTTACAATAAAGTGGGGCTTGAACGGCATGGCTTCGGGGAAGCGGTGATGAAGAACATTAAAGAGGCTTACCGGCTGATCTATCGTTCTAAGCTTAACCTGCAACAAGCTATCGAGCAAATCCGGGCCGATCTCCAGGACTCACCTGAACTGGAGCAGTTGGTGAGTTTTGTCACCAGCAGTCCACGCGGGATTATCAAGTAAACCGGATGGCTGCGACGTCCCGTCGCTTTCCCTGCCCGCCCAGATCGGGCCCGGCGCCCAGCCTTCAGCAGAAACGCTCGGGCCGACGCCGCCTGGAATTTCCGAGGGGGAATGCTAAGTGCAGGTGTTTGCGGCCTGTTGACGCCGGTTATTCGGCGCAGGATGGGTCGCCCGATTAGCGGCGGGCCGCCGTCGACACCCGTTATTTCGGCAGGAGTTCGATGGCGACTTCGAGCTGTTCGAGCGCTGCGGCGAAGCGCACGCGATCAAAAGCGGTTTGAGCCCGCGACAGCTCAGCTAGCACCTTAAGCGCAGCGTCAAACTTGTCGGATGTCAGCGCGCCTTCTTTTTTAAGAGCCACCCAGAGGCGATCGATAGCTAACACCGATAACTCCGCGCGCCGCTGTAACTCCGGGGCTGACGCTTTGGCGTCCCGGAACTCGGTAGACAAAGCGGTATATTCCTTTAGCAGGCGGAATGACTTTTCCTTTGACCAAGGAGTATGTGCAACTTCGCGGGCCATCCGATCAGCGGCGTCCTGGACTTGATCGTAAGCTGCGGTATCGCTGATTTTATCATTGGTCGCGCCGGTCTTACGCAAGAGCCAGATGAGCGCTTTCCAGCGGGGGATAAGTTCACTTTCGGTCTTGGTGGCGAGCCGCCAGCTCATCTCGCGAAGCGCAACGGCTTGGCCGGTTACCCAGGCGCGAGGGCCCACCCAAGAGCCTTCATCCTTGTAGTGCGGGGGCTGCGAGTTCATTTGGCCGTCGAGTTCGAAAAACATCTCCGGATGATGCCCGACTTTGACCAACTCCGAGTCGATGTTCATGTGGCAGGCAATACAGGCATTGGCGCGGGAATACAGATCAGTGAGTTCCCGCAAACCGGCGGCGACCCTCTGCTCGTGTGTGACATCCGTGCGGGTGTGGAAGCGCAGCCACGGCTCGGCGGCTCCGTGACAGTTCTCGCAGCTTACTCCGTTGTCGGCTACGGCACCTTTCACCAAGCGATCCGGCCCGAGCGCCTTCATTGGCGCATGGCAGACGGTGCATCGCGCCGAGAGTTTCGGGCTCCCGATTTTTAGCGCGTCGGCGATGCGCGCCGAGCGGGTGGTGGACAGGATGGAGTGAGCGCGGGAATGGACGTCTTTTTTCTCCCAAATCACTGACTGATCTTTGCCTGCGCCGCCGCCATGGCAGCTGGAGGATTGGCAGGATTGGGATGCGGTAAATGCTGGGGCTGCGAGTTTCAACGGTTCTGCTCCCAGCGAGGGGCAGTAGAAGAGACCCAGAACCACAATTGAAAGGGATGTGAGACGAGACAGTGTGAGCACGGCGGGTGCTTATAATGGCAATCGGCGTCCGTGCGGAAGCGAGAAAATTGAACGGATTCAGAAGAGGCGACGGGGAATCTGACTTTCGTGGTAATAAATGGATGTTACAGCTTGGCTAGAATGGGGGGGCGGGCGTAAATGAAGCCCGTAATCGTCATGGAAAAACCCCAGGAAAAGTTAACATCAGGCGAAGCGCTCACTGCCGAAGAGCTTTTGGAATACCTTCCCACACTCAAGGAGGTTCCCGCCACACTGCTCAAACAATACGCTGTGGGCGCAGCCGTGCGCCCTCAAACAATACGCTGTGGGCGCAGCCGTGCGCCGGAATTTTCGCGCAGGCGATGTAGTCTGTGAAGAAGGCGAGTTTGGATCCACGGCCTTCTATATCGTTTCCGGGCACGTGGATATTTACATCAATAACCCGCTTGCCCATGTCGGCACGAGCCCCGGCTCCGGCTTGTTTGGCTTCATGAAGCGCATGAAGAGCATGTTGGTGAGTGATTCAGTGGATCCTGGGAAGGCTTTGCAGCAGGGGTTTATTCCAATCGATGCCTCTGTCGATCTTCCCCGGCACACGCCTATCGCTTGGCTCGGACCCACGGAGCTCTTCGGCGAAATGACTTGCCGCACTTTCCAACCCCGCTCCGCCACTGTCCGCGCCACGGAAGATTGCGTGATGGTGGAGGTTTTGCGGGTGATTCTCGATATGCTCCTTGGGACACGGGATTTGGACGCCGCCACCAAGGCGACCACCAAGGTGAAGGCGCCAACTTTTAAGGGGACATCCTTTAAAAAGTTGATGGATGATAAATACCGGGAGCGCTCGCTGGTGACGCATCTTCGGAGCGTCCCTCTTTTTGCGACCCTGGATCTTGAATTTTTCGCCTACCTCAAGGAAAAGGCTGAGCTTATTTCTTATAACAAGGGTCAGGTTATTTGTAAGCAGGGTGATATCGCTGACGCCTTTTATCTCATTCGGAGCGGTCTGGTGCGGGTTTCCCAAGGCATGCCGGGTGGTGAGATTGTCCGCACTTATTTAAAAAAGGGCGAGTTCTTCGGTGAAATCGGATTGATGCGTGAACAGGCGCGCAATGCGACTTGTTCGGCGTTGGATGCGGCCGATGTGGTGCGTATCAATAAGGCCGATTTCCAGATCATGATGGAGAAGTTTCCGGTGGTCCGGGCCACACTCAATCAGATCTCCGCAGCGCGGATCGCGGCCGATAAAGAGAAGAAACTGCCTGAAGGGCTGCAGATGGATGAGTTCCTGAACCAGGGGCTTTTCGAGGCGCAGAATCTTTTGCTGATTGATCTTGATAACTGCACACGCTGCGATGCTTGCGTTAATGCCTGTGCCGATGCTCATGACGGCGTCACCCGATTGATTCGCGATGGCCTAAGATATGATCGGTTCCTGGTCGCCACGGCCTGCCGATCCTGCCGAGATCCATTGTGCATGACCCAATGCCCGGTCGGCTCGATCCGGCGCAAGGAGTCCTTGGAAATCATTATCGAGGATTGGTGCATCGGTTGCTCCAAATGCGCTGAGCTTTGTCCTTACGGGAATATTAACATGCATTCCCTCGAGGTGATGAAGGATGTGCCTGTCGTGGAGAAAAAACCTGCGGCCGATAAAGCTGCAGCCAAGCCCGCTCCCGTCAAACCTGCCGCGCCTGCGAAGCCTGCTGAGAAACCGTTGGTTGCGGCGGAGCACAATGAGGGCGCTGCGGCGCCTGCTGCGGCGCCTGCTGCGGTTGCTGCTGCGGTTGCTGTTGCGGCTCCTGCCGTGGTTGCTGAGAAGTTGCCAGCGGCGGCGGCCCCTGTTGCAGCTCCGGCAACGGACATTAAACCTGCGGAAGCGGCCCCTGCGCCTGCGGCGGCACCCGCTGCTGCGGCACCCGCTGCTGCGGCACCTGCTGCGGCGGCACCTGCTGCGGCGGTGGCAGCTAAATCAGCAGCCGCGACTGCTGCAAAAGTTCCTGCCAGCAAGCCCGCGCCTGCTGCACCGAAAAAGATGGAGCGCAAAAAGGTCACCATTCAGAAAGCAACCACTTGCGATCTATGCACGCAGTTAACGACGCCAAGTTGCGTGTATGCGTGTCCGCACAATGCCGCCAAACGGGTGGATCCGAGCGAGTTTTTAGCGAAACAGATTGGCACCCGCGGTTCGTTGGAAAAGCGGCGCTTTAACTGGCTTGCGCGACCCAACAACCGGACCACTCACTAATGTTAGTTTCCATTATTCCACGTATGACTGAGCGTTGCTTTGGCCGCTCAACTCGCTTTGTCCAATCATGAGAGTTGATCGTTCGCACACCCCTTGGGTGCTATTGACTATTATCGCGACAGCCGGAGCCACGCTTCTCTTTCTCGCTAATTTCTATCCTGCACTCCTGCCTTTTGAGTTTAAATTACCACCTTACTTTGGAGAGTGCCCGCCGCTCCGACACACTTTCGGGGGAACCCCTTTGGGCTTGTTTTTCGGGGCCTTGGCGTTCCTGATTTTCCTGTTCGCGTCGGCGCTTGGGATTCGGAAAAAGAAGCGCCTATGGCGAATCGGCAGTGTGCAGTTTTGGCTGAAAGCGCATATTTGGCTGACGATTTTCACCATTCCCTTGGTGCTATATCACTGCGGATTTCATTCCGGCGGCGTCCACACCTCGGTCCTCATGATCCTTTATGTATTTGTCATGGGGAGCGGTTTCTTCGGCCTTGCGATGCAGCAGTTCATGCCGCGTATGATGAAGGAACAGTTGCCAAAGGAAGTGGTGTTTGAGCAGATCCCACATATCCGTGGACTGATTTATGAGGCCGCTCTGCAGCTCCGGCACGATCTGAGGGAAGCCGCGAAGGTCACGGACGAGAAGCCAGTGGCGGCAGGCGCCGCAGGCGATGCCGTTGCTGCAATGCCCGATACATCTGTGGAATTGTTGGGAGATTTTCTGGACGAGGAATGTCTGCCATATTTGCGCTCGAGTCGGGGCGGGCACAGGCGCTTGGACGAGGCGAAATCTGCGGATAACTTGTTTCGCCTGCT
>JAYTYG010000136.1:0-8733 GCA_043742585.1 Spartobacteria bacterium | reverse complement strand
ACCATGGCAATGCCCCTAAAACACAATAAAAACGCGATAGCGGGCATCCTGGTGCGTCGCGTTTCATACGCATACGTAAGTCCGACAGGCTCCTAGTTCTGCATCGATCGCTGCAACGAGTCCATGGCCATGGAGGCCATCGGCAACTCTTCGTCGTGCTCGCACGTGATCCCATGTAGATCCCCGTAAGATTCCAGCGCCGAGAGCAACACCGGATGCCGTGCCGTGATGACAGCGGGCACAAATCCCGCAGCTCGGAGCGATTTGGTCAGCGTATCCGGAATCTGCACCAGCGCCGCATCGACGCCATCGGCCGTGGACAGGAGGTTTAAGGCCAAGACCATCCCGGACTCGGCATCGACCAGCATTAGAATGTAGGGAAAAAACGGGGCCAGCCCGCTGGTGGGATTCGCGGTCGGAGTGAGCATCATCTTAAGCGCAGCTTCGATCTTCCTCGGGCTGCGGGCGAGGCCGTCCAGGGCAGAGTCTGGCAATTCCGCCTGCAGAATTCTTTGTTCGACAGGCAGGGTGGCTGTGATGCAGCGGTCATCTTCCCACGTGCCCGCAGCGGTTCGGCGCCTGAGGAAGAAAGCTGGGGCGTCGAGATCTAGCAGAAGCTCAGGGTCTAGCTCCGCGCGCTTTAACCCGAGTAATGCCTGTTCCAGCAGCAGTTCGAAAATGTCGGCCTCAGCTTTGGAAATAAACCAGGGAACGAGCGCGGGTTGATGGGTGCGGAACAAGGGCCATTTTCCGCGATAGGGTCGCTGCATGGCCTTGAAAATCGCACGATCTTCCTGCGCCACGAGGCGACTCGGCTCGAATGATAAATTCAGATTCGAGTTGAGTTGTATCGTCTCCAACTTCAGCTCCTCAGTGAGGTCGTCCGAGCTCGCATCCCTTAAGCGTCCGAGCCCTTCTGCGCCCCGGTAAAATGCGATGGCGTAATGCTCTTCGGCATGGCCCATGGTGCTGACAAAATACGTCGGCCCGGCCGCTTCGGGTTGAATGGCAAAGATCTCAGTTTCGTAAAATTTTTCCCAAGGCTTGAGCAGGAGGATCTGGTCGGCGAGATCATAAAGTCGGCGCCATTGGTTGAGTGAAATATCAAGTGCCATAATTATGTAGTGGGTTGTTGGGTGCTAGGAGTGAGTGCTGGGAGTGGGTGCTGGGATTAAGTGTATGCGCCCAAGTCCTACCAGCTTTCGCTGCGCAGCCGCACTATAGGGCGACGGGCTCGGCGGGCTCCGTGGGCTGCGGGTAGGTGGCGAGATCATCGAGTATGGCCAGGAGCGCGGCCAGTTCCGTGCGCGGATTCACCAAGCAGATCCTCAGGCAGGGCGCACCTTTCCACGACGTGGGCACCACCAGGAAGGAGCCTTCCCGGGCGCGGTGTCGGCTCCATTCCAGATATTGTTCCCGGCTCCAGCCGTTGCATGTGAACAGCACGATGGAGAGTTGCGGCTTTAAAAGCAGGGTGAAGGATTCGTGGGCGTCGACCGCCTTGGCAAATGCTGCGGCCGATTGGAGTGAGGCATCGATGGCGTCGCTGTAGGCCTGCGTCCCATACGTCGACAACGAAAACCAGAGCGGCAGCCCGCGGGCGCGCCGCGAGAGGTGGTAGGCGTAGTCCGAGGGGTTCCATTCCCCGCGATCGATCGCGTCGAGATAGTCCCCGTGTTGCGCGTGCGCGGCTGCGGCCAGGCTCGGGTCGCGATAAATCAGAGCCGCGCAGTCGTATGGTGCGAATAACCATTTGTGGGGATCGACCCCGAAACTGTCCGCGCGTGAAATGCCGCGCAACCGTTCCCGGCCGATGGGGGAGCAAAGGGCGGCAAGGCCGTAGGCGCCATCGACGTGCAACCACAGGCCGTGTGCGGCGCATACGTCGGCGATGGCTTCAAGCTCATCGACTGCCCCGGAATTGGTGGTGCCGCCGGTGGCGACCACTGCGAAAACGCCGTCGGTGCCATTTTCAGTGAGCACCTGGAGCAGGGCGGCGCCGGTCATTCGGCCGCAGGCATCGACTGGAACCACCAGCACATCAATGTCCATCACCCGTGCCGCAGCGCGGACCGAGGCGTGTACCTCGGTCGTGGTTACCACCTTAAATCGGGCGGGTCGGCCGTGGCGTTTTTCGTGCGCCGCCCGGGCGGTGACCAACGCGCTGAGATTTGCCGCCGAACCGCCGGAAACAAATACGCCGCCGGCGCTCGCTGGCAGGCCGGCCAGATCGGCGAGCCATCTGAGGGCCTGGTTTTCGGCCGCAATGGCTCCCGCGCCAGCTTCCCAGTTGCCGCCGAAGATGGAGGCGGAGCTGACCACGAGGTCGAACATCGTGGCGGCCAAAGTGGGGGCGGTGGGCACGTAGGCCAGGTTCATGGGATCATCCATGGGCCGACACGCCGGCATCAGCACGTCGCGAAAAAGTCGCAGCGCCTCGTGGGCACCTACTCCCTCGGGGGCGACTGCGTGGGCAAGCGCGGCGTGGAGTTCTGTGGCCGGGCTGGCCCCCCATTGCGGGTCCTTTGGCAGCCGCAGCCGCTCGATGGCATAACCGATCACCGCGTGCGCGAAGAGGTCGGTTTCGCCATTCCATGTGTGCATCGATTTCATCGGCGATACGTTCCTTTTTCGGTAAATGTTTGCGAGCCAAAAGCATGGCCCGCCTCAGGGGGAGGGCAGGGGAATTATGAATTATGAATTATGAATTATGAATTATGAAGGGGAGGGGGAGGGGGAGGGGTAGGGGTAGGGGAGCTGGGGGGCTGGCTTCGGGTTTTACGGCGGTTGCGTTGTCCCTACCTTCATAATTCATAATTCATCCTTCATAACTCCTAAGAGTAACTCCTAAGAGAGCGTTGTGTGCTTGCCAACCATGCCATATTGTCGGGTTTTGAGCGGACGTCCCTGACTCACCCCTCAGTTGCCGATTTTTATTTCCCATTTTTTATGAGCTCCGAACCCAAAAGCCCCAAGCCATCCAATCCCAACGAGGGCATTAAAGCCGTCTCAAACCTGCTCCGCGGCACTATCGCCGCCGACCTGGCCGATACCACGACGGGAGCGATTTCCGATGATAACGGGCAGTTGACAAAGTTTCATGGGCTTTATTTGCAGGACGACCGCGATGTCCGCAACGTCCTCAAGCGCGAAGGCAAGGAGAAGGCGTTCGCTTTCATGCTGCGGGTGCGGTTGCCGGCCGGGAAGGCGACTCCCCAGCAATGGCTGGTGCTGGATCGGCTCGCCGGGGAAGTGGCCTCGCCGTCGCTGCGCCTGACGACGCGCCAGACCTTTCAGTTTCACGGGATACTCAAGGGCGACGTCAAAACGCTGGTCCAACGCATGCATGCGGTGCTGCTCGATTCCATCGCTGCCTGCGGCGACGTCAATCGCAACGTCATGGCCCCGCCTAATCCCGAGCGCACCCCGGTGTTGCAGCAGGTTTACGATCATGCCCGCGGCTGGAGCGAGTTTGCGTTGCCCCGCACGCGTGCTTATCACGAAATCTGGCTGGACGAAGAGCTCGTGGCTGGCGGCGAACCCGAGGAGGAGCCGCTTTACGGCGCGCTCTATTTGCCGCGCAAATTTAAGGCGGCGTTCGCCCTGCCGCCGTCCAACGACGTCGACATCTTCTCGCAGGATCTGGGCTTCATCGCCATCGTCGAAGACGGCCAACTTCTGGGCTACAACGTCACCGTCGGTGGCGGCCTCGGCATGAGCCACGGGAACGCGGAAACCTTCCCTCGTCTGGCTGACGTCCTGGGCTTTATCGCGCCCGACAAAGTCAACGCCGTGGGCGCCGCAGTTCTGGCCACTCAGCGCGACTTCGGGGATCGCACCAATCGTAAACATGCCCGCCTCAAATACACGATCGAGGATCGCGGCGTGGCTTGGTTCAAAGCCGAAGTGGAGCGCCGCGCGGAACTCACGTTTGGCGAGGCGCGCGCATTCCACTTCACCACCATCGAAGATCCTCACGGCTGGCATCAATGCGCCGATGGCACCTGGTTCTTCGGGCTGCACATTCTCAGTGGCCGGATCAAGGATTTGCCGGGCTGGCCGATGAAGACCGCCCTGCGTCAGATCGCCGAAATCCATACGGGCGATTTTCGCCTCACTCCCTCCCAAAATCTCAGCATCTCAGGCGTCAGCACCGCTCAAAAACCGCTCATCGAAGCCATTCTGCATCGGCACGGGTTATCCGGCGAAAACGACCGGTCCCGGTTGCGGCTCAACGCGCTTTCCTGCGTGGCCTTGCCGACTTGTGGACTGGCTTTGGCCGAGAGCGAGCGGGCGCTGCCGGAGATCCTCGCGAAGTTCGAGACTGTGCTCGAAGAAGCCGGGCTCAAGGATGACGCCATCAGTCTGCGCGTGACGGGTTGCCCGAATGGCTGCGCGCGGCCGTATCTGGCGGAGATCGGCCTGGTGGGCCGGGCGCCTAACAAGTATGCGCTTTATTTGGGAGCGAGCTACAACGGGACGCGGCTCAATCGGTTGATGTCACCGAGTGTGACGATCGACGGGGCGGTGGCGCTCCTGACCCCTATTATCAAGCGTTACGCGCTGGAGCGCGAAGCGGGGGAAGGTTTCGGCGATTATTGCGACCGAGTGATTCTGCCTGCTGACGCCACGTTCCACAGCGTGGGAACCGTGAGCGGCGAAGTGGCAGCGGTGGTCAGTTAAAGCCTGTGCGCCGACAAGGCGCAGGCAAGATTTAATGGAAGTCTAACGGGAGAAGCAGAGGCGGCCTGCCTGCCTCTGCTCTCCCCGCCGGGGGCGCTGGCGTTTGGTCATGGCCCCAACTGTGGCGGAGAACTTTGGAATGACGGTCCTGTCCTGTGGGCCATTTGTGAAAAATGGCCAAACTTCCGTCCCCTCCGAGGGGGCGCACACGGCTGTTGATAAACAGCCAACCGTGTGTGCCCGTGGGATAACGTTTTCTACTTCTTCTTTGCGGGCGCGCCGGATTTCGGGGCTGCTGCCTGCTTCTTCTGGTTGGCGGCGCCAGCTTGTTTCTGCTTCTGCTCTTTTTGTTTGTTAACGGATTTCGGGGATTTATCGCCCATAATATTTGCGGAGTTGGTTGGGAGGTTTTGTTCGATGGGGTTGTTGGTATCGAAGCGCCGCGACAATACGGGGATCGGGTGCAATCTCAAGTATTGTAAACCGATCATCGGTTGTCGTCGGAGAATGGGACGGGGCTCGTCTGCTCGCCTGCGGGTGCGCCTTGGAAACCTATAGAGGCCCGCTCCTTTTCAGGATTCCGGGCGGCCTTCGCTTGCGATTTCTTTAACTGCTGGCTTACTCGTGCCCGGTCCTGAAATCCCTATGCAAACCATGACTTTTTCGTTTCCGACGACCATCCGATTCGGCATTGGCGGCCTGAGCCGGATCCGCGAGGAGTTAACCGCGCTCGGCGTCCAAAACCCGCTGGTGGTGACTGACCCCGGTCTCCTGAAGACGGCCGCTTTCGCGAGCCTGGAGACGGCTTTGGGCGGGCGGTACTGCGTTTTCTCAAGCGTTCACCCCAATCCCATCGAGGAAGATGTCGAGGGCGCCGCGCGCGCTTACTCGGAGGCGGCTTGTGATGGCGTGATCGCCCTGGGCGGTGGCAGCGCGCTCGATGTCGGTAAAGCGGTCCGGCTCCGCGTGCACCGGCCTGAGCTCAAGCTCGCGGACTTTGATTTTCATGCCGATTGGCGCGGCCTGGCGCCGTTTATCGCCATCCCCACCACGGCCGGCACCGGCAGCGAAGTGGGCCGCAGTTCGGTGATTGTCATTGGCGGCCGGAAGCGGGTGATTTTTCATCCCTCGCTGCTTGCCGCGTTGGTGATTTTGGATCCGGAACTCACCCGGGAACTGCCAGCGAAGCTGACGGCGGCCACCGGGGCCGATGCTTTGACGCATTGCATCGAGGCGTTTACGTCGCCGGTGTTTCATCCGATGTGCGACGGGGTGGCGCTCGAAGGCATCCGTCTGGTCTCGGAGGCCCTGGGCCGCGCCGTGCGGGATGGGAACGATCTCGAGGCGCGCGGCCTGATGCAGATCGCGGCGATGATGGGCGGGATCGCTTTTCAGAAAGATCTCGGGGCGGTGCATTCCCTGGCACATCCGCTTTCCAGTGTTTGCGGGTTGCACCACGGTTTGGCCAACGCTCTTTGCCTGGTGGCCGTGATGGAATTTAATGCGCCCCGCAAGCCCGGGCTCTATCGCCGGGTGGGCCTGGCTTTGGGATTGCCTGCGCCGGACGATGCCGCAGTGATCGGGGCCGTGTGCAGCCTTCTCGCCGAAATCGGTCTGGGCGGGGGCCTGGGCGCGCACGGGGTGAATGAATCACATCTCGACGCGCTTGTAACTCAGGCGTTCGAGGATAGCTGTCACCTTACAAACCCGGTGCCGGTCACTGTGGATGATTTGCGCGGTTTATACCTGCGTGCACTTTGAGTTTCCATCAACACCGCCCTGTCTCCCTGCTTTATGAATACTCCTTCCCGCCTGGTTATCGATGGTGAGCTTTGCGCTGCGGCCGATGGCGCGCTTTTTTCGCTGGTCAATCCGGCCACCGAATTGGCGTTCTGCGAGGTGGCGGCGGCCACGCCGGCGGATGTGGATCGGGCTGTGGCGGGGGCGCACCGGGCGTTCGTGGGCGGGTGGCGGGATTGGGCGCCGGGGAAGCGGGCGGAGGTGTTATACGCGGTCGCCAGGAAGCTGCGGGAGCATGCCGAGGAGCTCGCGCTGTTGGAGACATGCAGTGTCGGCAAGCCCATCAGCGATGCCCGTGATGAGGTGGCTCTCGGCGCCCGGGTTTTCGATTATTATGCCGGCGCGGTGAGCAAGTTTTGCGGGCAGACCATCCCGGTTTCCCGGGGCGGCCTGGATTTCACCCTGCGCGAGCCCCTGGGGGTGATCGCCGCGATCGTGCCGTGGAATTTCCCGTTCCCGATTGCGGCGTGGAAGGTGGCACCGGCGTTGGCGGCTGGAAATTGTGTGGTGCTGAAGCCCGCCACGCTTTCGCCGTTGAGCGCGCTGCGCCTGGGTGAGCTTGCGCGCGAGGCGGGTTTGCCGTCGGGTGTGCTACAGGTGTTGGCGGGCGCGGGCGGGATCCTCGGGGACGCTTTGGTGCAGCATCCCTTGGTGCGCAAGGTGTCGTTTACGGGGTCCACTGCCATCGGGGTGCGGATCATGCAACTGGCCGCGCCGGGGCTGAAGCGCATTTCTTTGGAGTTGGGTGGCAAGTCTCCAAACATTGTTTTCGCCGATGCCGATTTGGCAGCGGCTGCGGGCAGTTCGCCGATGAGTGTTTTCGCCAATACCGGGCAGGATTGTTGCGCCCGGAGCCGGGTGTTTGTGGAGAAACAGGTGTATGCGGAGTTTGTGGATCGGTTTATCGCGGCGACGCGGGCGATTGTCGTGGGGGATCCGATGTCGGAGAGCACACAGTTGGGGCCGTTGGTTTCGGCTGCGCAACGTGAAACTTCCGAACGTTTTCTGCGCGAGAGCGGGCGTCGGGTGATCGAAGGCGGTGACCGGCCGGCCGGGCCCGGTTATTTTCTGCGGCCTGCGGTGGTGCTGGATTGCGAGCCGGGCGATGCGATTTGGCGGGAGGAAATATTCGGGCCAGTGGTCTGTATTCGGCCGTTTGAGGATGAGGCGGGGATGTTGAGGGAGGTGAACGATTCGCCGTATGGCTTGAGCGGCTCGATTTGGACCAATGATCTCAAACGGGCGCTGCGTGTGGCGCGTCGGGTGGAGAGCGGAGTGCTGAGCATTAACACGCATTCGAGCGTGCATGTGGAGGCGCCGTTTGGCGGGTTTAAGCAGAGCGGGCTGGGGCGGGATCTTGGGATGGCTGCGATGGAAGGATATACGGAGCTGAAGAATATCTATATCGCCGACTGAACGGGCGCGTTTCTAATGATGAAGGATGAAGATTCGGAGAGCGCAGGTGCCTTTGAGCCCGATTATTTCTCATCCTTCATCCTTCATAATTCCTCACAGGTTACGGTTCGATCGGCTCTGGATCAGTCCCAGTGGAGTGCCCGCAGCGGCACCATAAGTCCCATGCTTCCCATTGGTCTTCTCAAATCGCGCGTGACAGACCACTGGTATAAATCCGTAAGCCCTGGGCGCGCCGGGCATCTAAATCTCGAAAATATATGAATATAGCCGACCTTGAAAATAAAGTTTCTGCCGGGGAAATAGACACGGTGGTGACGGTCTTTCCCGATGTGTTCGGGCGGTTGATCGGGAAACGGATTGCGGCGGGCCAGTTCCTCGCGCAGGTGGCCAGGCACGGGACGCATGCCTGTAATTATTTGCTGACGGTGAATATGGAGATGGAGCCGCAGGAGGGGTTTGCCTTCGCCAATTGGGGCAAGGGTTTCGGCGATATGGAGATGCGCCCGGACCTGGCAACTTTGCGGCGGTTGCCCTGGCAGGAGGGCGCGGTGATGGTCTTATGCGATTTGTATGAGACCAGCGGCGCTCTGGTGGCGCAGGCGCCGCGCTCCGTGTTGCGGCGACAACTGGATCGGCTCGCGGGCTTGGATTACACCTGCAAGCTGGCGAGTGAGCTGGAGTTTTTTCTGTTCAATCACAGCTTTCATGAGGCGTCCGAAAAGGATTATCGCGCCCTGACTGCGTCGAGCGATTATAGGATCGATTATCATACGTTTCAGACGACCCGCGATGAACCGCTGATGCGCGCGATCCGCAATCAGATGCCGCTGGCCA
>JAYTYG010000135.1:0-2483 GCA_043742585.1 Spartobacteria bacterium | reverse complement strand
TGTCGCGGCCTCACCCCCCGGCCAAACTCCCGGCGCCCGTTCCGATGACTAGAGCGAATATTTGACTGCTACTTTGGTGAACAACTTCTTCAGGCCAGCCCTCAGCAAACCCTGTATCACTCGCGGTAAATCGCCAGCAGCTTCGAGCGGATGTCTTCGTCGGCGCTGACCTGTTCGCTGCGGACCTGCTCGATGAGCCGGGCACGAGTGGGCTCATCCCACATGCGCTCCAGCGCGGAAGCCAGCGCCGGGGCGGAACGCGGGGCGACAAGCAGCCCGTTAACGCCGTCTCGGACCACGTCGCCTATTCCACCAACGCTCGTCGCTATCACCGGCTTTTCGAAGGCAAACGCCATATAAACCACGCCGCTCTGCGACGCCGAGATATACGGCAACGCCACCACATGCGCCTCGTTAAATAGGAGGGTCATCTCGTCTTCCTCAATGAACCGGTTGATGGTGCGGATGTTTGGCCCGACGATTTCGTAGCCGGAAAGATCGCCTTCGCCGGCAATGGTCAAATTGAAGCGCGCCGGGTCGAGTCCGCGAAAGGCTTCGAGCAAATACTCGAGGCCTTTGTATCGAAGCAACCGTCCAAAGAAGAGCACGTTGAGCGGCCCGTGCCTGGGCGGCGCAGCTTTTTCCCCGGCCCAGAGTCGGTAATTGACGTGGGGCAGGATGCGCACCCGCGCCCGCAGATACGCGGGCAACTCGGCGCGGATGGACTCGGAATGGACGATGATCCTGCGGATGAATAAAAACAGCAGCAGCAGGTGAACCCGCATGAATACACGCTTTGCGAGGCGTTCGCCCTCGTGCGGGACGGCATCGTGCAGGGTGATGACTGTATTGAAAAAAGCGAACAGCGGGAACAGGGGGAGGAGCACCGGGAGTTCGCTGTTGATATGAATGGCCAGGGGCCGGCGCCGAAGGAGTTCGCGCGCGAGGCGCCAGAGCACGCCCCAAGCGCCGAGGCGTGCGGGATCGAGCTCGAGGCGCCAGGCGTCGGAGGGCACCCGGCTTTCATAATTGCGGATGTAAAACACTTCGGCAACCGGCGCCAGCGCGTGCACGAGGGATTCCGAATAATGCTTCATCCCGCTCTCAGCCCAGAGATTGATGTACACGACCGTCGCGCGCGGAGCGGCGCCGGGCGAGGAGGTGTTGGGATGCATGGCGCGGAGGATGCCGGCCTTTGAAGCGTGGCACAAGCACACGCGCCGCGTTGCAAATCAGGCGGCCACATCAGGGCCGATGCTGATTTTGAATATTTCACCGATTCAGCCTTCAAGTCTGGTTTTTGACTGCTAGAAACGCGCGATGCATACTCCTTGGAACGGACTCAACCCGGCCGCCCGCAACGCGCTCACACAGCGAGATTACTCCGCCCGCCCTTTGTCGGAACGACTCGGCACCAGCGGCGTGGAGGCCGGTGAATTAGTCGCCGCCGACCGCGCTTCGCTGGCGGGCGCCTGGATTCCGGGGGTGGAGATTTTCGGGCGCAAGATTTTTGCGCAGCGCCATCGGGGTTCGTTCGGCGAATTTGCGAGGGAAGAGGACGGACTGCTGGCGGCGATCGGGCTCTGGCCGAAGCAATGGGCAACGGCGCGCATGTTTGCCAATACCGGCAAAGGTTTTCACATTCATCCGCCGTTCATTCCCGAGGGGCAGGATCCGGCGCAATGGTTTCGCCGACTCTATCAGGAAACGCCCGGCGACTTTACGCTGAGGCCCTATGACCGGGAACAGTGGGACGTGATGTTTTTCGTGCAGGGCGCAGTGGAAATGCTCCTCGTGGATGAACGCCTCGGGATGGAGCGCCGCGTCATGCGCTTTATCATCGAAGGCGATGATCGCCGCGGCCCGAGCAATGTCGGCGTCGTCATCCCGGCCGGGGTCGCCCATGCGCTGCGCGTGGAAAGTTCCACCGACGCCATCATGGTGTACGGGACGAGCACCAAGTTCGATCCCGCATGGGAAGGGCGCATAGCGGATTCCATCGAGCGGGCGCCGCTGCCCGAGCAATGGCAGGCATACCTCGACGGGCGTTAGGCTCTATCGGCGCACGTAAATCTGGTGGCCGAGATGAGTGCCTTCGAGCCGATAGTTGCTGGCCACGTAAGCCTGGGTGCCACGCGCCCAGACGCTGAAACGTGAGTCCTCGGTTTGATTGACCGCCCAATCATCCAGGACGATGACCGCGGGTTTCCGGGCCTCGATTTTCGCGATGGTTTTCGCATCGAAATCCTTCGCGCGCACTGCGTTATCGACATACAGGCTCCACTCATAAGTCGGCCGATCGCAAAGCACGTTGATGCCAGGCGAATACGGGTAACAAACCACGTATTCACCCGGCTTGGAATGCGCCGTTATAATGTCGCGGATCTTGCTATATCCTTGGTAGTCCTCGGCACTCAGCAATACGTCCACCCCGTTCGCCGCATGGAACGGCACGGCCCTGCCAATGCGCAGCGAGATGGTTC
>JAYTYG010000134.1:0-2441 GCA_043742585.1 Spartobacteria bacterium | reverse complement strand
TGCCCGAAGCTTGGTGTCCCAACCCACTCCGCTGCCTCCTTGTCCACCTGTTTTCGGGTGTTAACCAAAGAGATTCCCTGCGCGGAGCGGCGGGGCGATGCCCAGTTTGCGATACGCGGCGGGCATGGCGACGCGGCCTTGCGGGGTGCGTTTTAGATAGCCCTGCATGATCAGGTAAGGCTCGTTGACATCTTCCAGCGTGCCTGCGTCTTCACCGATGGCGACGCCCAGCGAGTTGAGCCCCACGGGACCGCCCTCAAACTTGTGGATCAACGCCTCCAAGATCCGCTTATCCATCTCGTCGAACCCATCGGCATCGATCTCCAACATCGTCAGCGCAGCGTCCGCTACCGGGCGCGTGATGCGGTTGTCGGCGCGCACCTGTGCGTAATCGCGCACCCAACGCAGTAAATTGTTGGCGACCCGGGGCGTGCCGCGGGCGCGGGCCGCGATTTCCATGGCCCCATCGTCTTCGATGCCGACGTTGATGAGTCCGGCGCTGCGCACGATGATCTTCTGGAGCTCTTCGGCTGTATAGTAATCTAGGCGCGAGTTCATACCGAAGCGCGACCGCAACGGGGCGCTGATCATGCCCGCCCGGGTGGTGGCCCCGATCAATGTGAACTTCGGTAGGTTGAGCCGGACGCTGCGCGCGTTGGGCCCCTGGTCAATGATGATATCGAGTTTGAAGTCTTCCATGGCCGGATAGAGGTATTCCTCAATGGCAGGTTGGAGCCGATGGATCTCGTCGATGAAAAGGATGTCTCCTTTTTCAAGAGTGGTGAGCAGCCCGGCCAGATCGCCCGCTTTATCAATGGTGGGGCCGCTGGTGCTCTTGATTTTGACGCCCATGGCGTGCGCCAGGATGTAGGCCAACGTGGTTTTTCCCAAGCCGGGCGGGCCGCTCAAGAGCACGTGGTCGAGCACGTCGCCGCGCTGTTGCGAGGCTTGCACCATGAGTTCGAGGCGTTGGCAGACTTTCTCCTGCCCGGCAAACTCGCTGAACATCGGCGGCCGCAGGGACACATCGAATGGCGTGTCCGGGGTGTCTTTAATGGAGTGGGCGGGATGATCAGCCAAGGGAAGAGAGAGGGATGTGCGGGATGGCGGGCGGGGTGGCGTGGAAGGGGGGCGAAGCCCTCAAGCGCTCTCACCGTTTGCAATCGCAAGCAATGCGATTCCATCTTTTATCCCAAACCCGGGTTTGAAAACCGCAGTGAACCGCAGTGAGCCGCAGAGAACACAAAGAACACAAAGAATTTAAAGGATCTCCGGATTTTTTGTCCCGGCGATCTTTGCGATCTTTGTGGCTAAATCTTGGCGGCTAAATCCTTGCGGCCAAGATGCTCGGTTTCAGGGCTATTCGTCGTAGTCTTCGGAATCGGCATGTCGCGAGGCCAGCATTTGCTCGTGCAATGCTTCGTCCATGCCTTCGGCGAGCAGCTCCTCGGCGATGCTTTCCTGATCGTCGAGTTGCATGTTTTCGACATGATGCCCGGGGTTGCTGGCGATCATGTCGCGTTCGGAGACTTCCTCCGTCATGACCTGGATGCCCTCGTTGAGGTTGTGGCCGCCATGCAATTCGCGCTTGGCCTGTTGCCAGTCTGTTTGCGTGTATTCGCGGCGGCCATTGATCAGTGCGACTTCTTCTGCCCTTTGTCGCACCGCATCTGTATCGGGAATGCCCATGCCTTCCGCGTGCTGAATGATTTTTGCCGAGGTAGGTCTCATGCTCATACTTACTGGTACGAGCATCTGCCCGTTCAGCAAGGGCGAGTTGGTGCCGATAGCGGTTTTTTCCCCTGATTCAAGTGCCCGGCTTGCACTCAGGTTCACTCTTTTGCTTTATGGCGCGGTTCCCATTCGTTTCCCAATTATGAAAGAGATTAAACTCAGCGGTCGTGAACGTGCCGTGCTGCGGGCCATTGATTTCGCCATTGGGACATCGGGCGAAGATATTTTGATCCGGACAAGAATTGAGGAGCAGGATTTGGTGGACGTGCTGAACGGGTTGATCGACACCGGGTATGCCGAAGTGGTGCCGTATGCTGAAAGTGTCACGATCGAAGGGTTTCAGGCGGTCCTGTTTGAGGTCAATCCGTCTTACGCCCTGCAATTGCGCGAAGCTCTCCTCAAGCGCTGAGCGGCGCCTCCCGGCTTTGCGGTGGGCTCAGGCTCAGCCTTGCGGGTTTAAGCCTGCGGGTTCTCAGCCGGGTTCTCCGCCGGGTGTTCCGCCGGGTGTTCCGCCGGGTGTTGTTCTTTGAAGAGTTGGCGGATGACCTCTTCGACCGGCGGATCCTCGACGCTGATGTCGCGGATCTGACACGCATTGAGCACTTCCCGGCAGATATCGGTGATTCGCGCCCGGGGGACTTTGATGCGGGCGCTGAGGGGGCTTTGCTCGATGACTTCGCCCAGGGTGGCCCAATCGAGGCTGGCAC
>JAYTYG010000133.1:0-5614 GCA_043742585.1 Spartobacteria bacterium | reverse complement strand
GGCTGAGGATCATTGTGCCGGGCTCAGCTGGCTTGGGGGGGGCGGAAGCGACGGGAAGTCGCTGCTACGTCGCTGCTACGTCGCTGCCACGTCGCTGCCACGGAGGGGGGGGCAGAGTTTCATAAGAGCGTCTTGCCTCCGGCCTGACAGCGCTCTAGGGTGTTCCCCTTTTTATGAGCACCAATACCCCAAGTCCCGGCGAGAAGAAGACTCCCGGCCGCAAGAAAGACGGCACCCAACATCGGCAATATTCGTCCCAAGTTGTGGACGGCTATGAACGCGCAGCTAGCCGCGCGATGCTGCATGCGGTGGGATTTACTAGGGAAGACTTTAAGAAATCCCAGGTGGGGATCGCCTCCACTTGGAGCATGGCGACGCCTTGCAATATGCACATCGACCAGCTCGCGCGGCAGGCCGAGGCCGGGGTGAATGGGGACGGCGGCAAGGGTGTGATTTTCGGGACAATCACCATTTCAGACGGTATTTCGATGGGGACCGAGGGGATGAAATATTCGCTGGTCTCGAGGGAGGTGATCGCGGATTCCATCGAGACGGTGATGGGCTGCGAGGGGTTTGATGGGTTGGTGGCGATTGGCGGGTGCGATAAGAATATGCCGGCTTGTATTATGGCGATGGCCCGGCTCAACCGGCCCAGTGTTTTTGTGTATGGCGGCACGATCATGCCGGGCTGTATCACGGGGATTTTGGCGGAGAAGCGCTTGCGGAAAGAGCGTCGGGATCTGTTTGTGGACCGGAATCTGGATGTGGTTTCTTGTTTTGAAGCGGTGGGCCAATTTGCGAATAAGCAAATCGACGAGCGTGAGCTGGCGCTGATCGAAGAGCAGGCGATTCCGGGAGCGGGTTCCTGTGGCGGGATGTATACGGCCAACACGATGGCGAGCGCCATTGAGGCGTTGGGGATGAGTCTGCCCAATAGTTCGTCGCAGAACGCTGTTTCTGCCGCCAAAAGTCAGGACGCGCGGGCGGCGGGCGCGGCTGTGCTGGAGCTTATCAAGCGCGGGATCCGGCCCCTGGACATCATGACCAAGCAGGCGTTTGAGAACGCGATTACGGTGGTGATCGCGCTGGGCGGCTCGACCAATGCCGTGCTGCATCTTCTAGCCATGGCGCACAGCGCCAATGTGAAGCTTGAGCTCGATGATTTTACCCGGATCGGCAAGCGCGTCCCGGTGCTCGCGGATCTCAAGCCCAGCGGTCGTTATATGATGAGCGAATTGGTGGCCATCGGCGGCCAGACCCCGCTCATGAAGATCCTCCTCAATGAGGGGCTGCTCCACGGGGATTGCATGACTGTCACCGGGAAGACCGTGGCGGAGAATTTGCGGCGGGTGAAGGCGTATCCGAAGAATCAGGACATCATTCGGCCGTTGAGCAATCCGATCAAGCCGGAGAGTCATCTCGTGGTGTTGTATGGCAACCTCGCGCCGAAGGGTGCGGTGGCTAAGATCAGCGGCAAGGAGGGCCTGAGATTTTCGGGCAAGGCGATCGTTTTCGACAATGAACAGGACGCACTGGCTGCGATTCTGGATGGGCGGGTGAAGAAAGGGCATGTGATTGTGATTCGCTACGAAGGGCCGGTCGGCGGCCCCGGGATGCGTGAGATGTTATCGCCCACCAGCGCCGTCATGGGCAAAGGGTTGGGGAAAGAAATCGCGCTGATTACTGACGGCCGATTCAGCGGTGGATCGCATGGGTTTGTGGTGGGGCATATCACGCCGGAAGCCGCCTTGGGCGGGCCGCTGGCGGTGGTGAAGAATGGGGATCTGATCACGATCGACGCCAATGAGCGGCTGCTCAATTTGGAGGTTGAGCCTGCGGAGCTCGCCAAACGTCTGGCCAAGTGGAAAGCGCCCAAGCCCAATTACACGCGGGGCGTCCTGGCGAAGTACGCGAGGAGCGTGACGTCGGCGAGCCTTGGAGCGGTGACGGATCTGGCGTAATTACGCCGGTTTTTTGAAGCGCGGCCGTCGGCTAAGAGTCTTCATCGCACGGTGAGGGCTGCCATTTTTTGAGTGGCGTTGTCAGTGCTTGCGGGTGCATGGGAAGCCATGGCCCGCAAGCAACGGTTTGCAATTCAGACGCAGGCACGTAGCGTGTCCGCCCCACAATGGATCGACTGTTCCTGGTCTTCTCTACCTTTTGTTTCTTGCTCGGCTTCGCTTACACGATGCACGCGCTCCGGGCGCGTGTGTATCGGAGTTCAGCGTTCAACTTTTATGCGATCCTCAGTGGGTTCGCTTTTCAGAGCGCCTTTCTGTATCAGCGGGGCCAGCAGTTGGGGCGTTGTCCGCTGACTAATCTCTTCGAGGTGCTCATCTTCCTGAGTTGGTCGATGGTGCTGCTGTATCTGGTTACGGGAACCGCTTACCGGCTGTCGCTGCTGGGGGCGTTCACGTCGCCGCTGGTGTTTATTTTCCAGAGCGCGGCGCTGCTGATTCCAGGGCTCGATTCGGTGTCGCAGTCGAAGTTGCCACACAATGCCTGGCTGGAATTGCATGCGGCACTTTCGGTGATCGCTTATGGGTCGTTTGCTTTGGCGGGCGTGGCCGGGGTGATGTATTTGGCTCAGGAGCGTCAGTTGAAGACGCATCATATCCATTCGATATTTTATCATTTGCCGCCTATCCGGGATTTGGGGGTCGCTAATCAGCGTCTGGTGCTCGCCGGGTTCGGATTGTTGTCGCTGGGGCTGCTGGCCGGGTTTGCCATCGGCGATGTGGGCGCGCACTGGCTCAAAATCATATGGTCAGTTGGCGTGTGGTTGCTTTATGGGCTGATTTTGTTGGCGGTTTTTTTTCGCAAGGTAAGTGGCCGCCGGGTGGCGTGGCTGTCGGTGGGCGCTTTGTTGATCGTGTTATGCACCCTTTGGTGGCTGCACTTTATCCCGGCAGCGGCGGCAGGTTACTGAAGGCACGCGCATGGAGATTCTTTGCCTGGGACTTAGTCATCGCACCGCGCCGGTGGAGTTGCGGGAACGTTTTGCGATTCCTGAGAGCCATTTGTCCGCCACCGCACTGCAATTGGCGCAGGCGCCCGGGGTGGGCGAGGCTGTGATTCTTTGCACGTGCAATCGGGTCGAACTTTATGTCGCGGTCGAGGAACCCGCTCGTGGCTTTGCGGCGCTGAGCGAGTTTGTAGCGGGGTTTAAACTTCCCGGGGTGGCAGCCGGCACGCCCCAACCGATGCTGGACCCTCAGGCAGTGCTGCAAGGGGACGCTTTTTTCCGACTGCCCACGGCCAATAGCCTGCGGCATTTGTTCCGGGTGGTGAGCGGGCTGGAATCCATGGTGCTGGGCGAGACCGAGATTCTGGGTCAGGTCAAAAAGGCGTATCAAGCGGCTCAGAGCTGCGGGGCCACGGGCCGACATCTTAATAAGTTTTTTCAGCGCGCTTTTAACGTCGCCAAGGAAGTCCGCACCAATACCAACATCACGCGAGGCTCGGTTTCCGTGGGCTCGGTGGCGGTGGATTTGGCGGAGAAGATTTTCGGGAAACTCGCGGATTGCCGGGTGATGATTTTGGGGGCTGGGGAGATGAGTGAGCTCACGGCCGGAGCGCTCAGGGCGCGGGGTGTGCGCACGATTTTTGTGGCTAATCGGTCGTATGAACGCGCGGCGCATCTGGCCGAGCTGATGGGAGGGAAAGCGGTGCATTTCGAGCAGTGGCAGAGCGAGTTTAAGGAAATCGACATCCTCATTGGTTCGACTGCCGCGCCGCATCACGTGCTGACGGCGAAGGAGCTCCGGCCCATCATGCGGACGCGGGTGGATCGGCCGCTTTTCTGCATCGATCTGGCGGTGCCACGGGATATCGATCCCGCGGTGAACGCCATTGACGGGGTGTATTTGTATGACATCGACTCGTTACAATCCATTGCGGGGCAATCCATGGATAGCCGGCGGCAGGAACTCGGGATTTGTGAGCAAATGATCGAGCGCCACGTGGTGGAGTTTGGGGCGTGGCTGGCGGACGATCCGAGCCAGGCAGCGCTGCGCTACTCGAATCTGGCGTCGGGCGGCAACTCGGAAGGAATGATTTCATGAAGCCATTTATACTTGGAACCCGGGCGTCACCGCTGGCGATGGCGCAGGCGCATTTGACGCGTGCAGCACTGGCGGCGGCTTTTCCCGAACTGGAGGTGGAGTTTCAGGCTTTCACGACGCGCGGGGATAAGAAGCTGGACTTGAATCTTTTGAAGAAGAGTGAGGCGGGCGGAAAGGGGCTCTTTACCAAAGAACTCGAGGACGCGCTCCTGGCTGGCGGCATTGATGTCGCGGTTCACAGCTTGAAGGATTTGCCTGGGCATAATCCGGCGGGCTTGCAGCTCACAGCGGTGCTGGAGCGGGCGGCCACGGCCGATACGTTGATCACTAGGGAGGTGGCGGATTTTGACTCGCTGCCAATGGGCGCGGCGGTCGGCACCAGCAGTATCCGCCGGGCCCGCCAGATCCGCTGGCTGCGGCCGGACGTGGTCATTGAGGAGTGGCGCGGGAATGTGCAAACACGGCTGCGCAAGCTCGGTGAATCCTCGCGGGTGGCGGGCATCGTCCTGGCGCAGGCTGGCCTGGAGCGGCTCGGGTTTGATTCGAGCGCAGGGTGTTTGGAATTTGAGGGTTGGAAGTTCAGGGTCAGCTCGTTGGCTGGACATTTGCTGCCGGCGATCGGGCAGGGGGCGATCGCCCTCCAAAGTGTGAGTGCGCGCCCGGAGATCAGCTCGGTGTTGGCGGCCCTGAATCATGAGCCGACGATGGTCTGCATTCGGGCCGAGCGCGCGTTGCAATGCCTGCTTTCGGGGGATTGTTCGCTGCCGGTGGGTGTGCGCACGCAGCTCGAGGGCGAGGTCCTGGGGATGCGCGCCATTCTTTTCGGGGAAGAATCGCTGCCGCCGCTGCGGGTTGAGGCGTTGGGGCGCCGATCGGAGCCCGAGGCGCTCGCGGCGGAGATTTTTGCGCAACTGCAAGGGGCCTGACCGCAGAGAACACGGATGCCGGGGATTTTTTCAGCCGCAAAGAACGCAGAGATTACAAAATATCTCCGGAATTCCAGGAGTCTGTCGGACTTACGTATGCGTATGAAACGCAACGCATCCAGGATGCCCACTATCGCGTTTTTATTGTGCTTTAGGGGCATTGCTAGGGTCGGAAACTGGCTGCTTTGACCAAGAATGGCCTATGTCCGACAGACTCCTAGTTCCTGATCCGCGCTAAATACTGGGGTTAGCGAAACCGAAAATGTCGACGATACGTGAAGGCGCACAAGGAGCAGGGCATACGTATCTAAATTGTCGGTAATCGCTGTTCCTCTATATCCCAACGGGATTCGAAATATCCCAACGGGATTCGAAATATCCCAACGGGATTCGAAATATCCCAACGGGATTACGCCCTCCAGCCCAGGGTTGGCCCGTTGCGGGCTTACCCTGGGGACTAAATCAGAGCGGATCGTACCGCAACGCGGTTCCGCCAAAGGACGATCCCGGGCGCAACCCACGTTGGGGGCAACCCGACCAAGGGCCTGTATGACCCCAAGACCTTCACGCCCGAAACCTGGGCCCAGTTTGCGAGCGGACAGGCCCCGTTGATGCAAGGCTTGA
>JAYTYG010000132.1:0-8878 GCA_043742585.1 Spartobacteria bacterium | reverse complement strand
TTGGGGGAGTTGCAGAAGCGTTTAGCTTGCGGGTGCGGCTAAACACTTCTGCCACTTCCTAAATCTCTGAGATCTCTGAGTTCTTTGCGGCTAATCATTGCCGGAGTTAGGTGAAGCGCTGAGTCCCTCGGCCTTCGGCTTAACGCATGAGAATTTAACGCAAAGTCGCAGAGCCGCAGAGTGTGCAAGGCATTACGTTCATCGACAGTCTACTCCGCTCCCAACAGCAGAAGCCGTTCACCCACTCGAAACAGCGAAGAGCCTTAATCCGATGCCGACTCAAAAGATTTCCACGCTACGTTGGGGGGAAGCATTCCATGGGCGCGCTACCAGCGAAAAGAGGAATCCAACGCGATGACTCCATCAAATCTCATGGAGCACTTCGCGGACGAACCATCCCACGCGTTCACGCTCATCCGAGGCCACTCGTGGAGGCAGAGGCCCCCGCACTTTCACCTAATTTATTTTTGCTTAACCGCATTCACCAGCACTCCGTTGCGAATCATGGCGTCTGCCAACAATCGGGTCCGCACCTTTCGGCCCTCTGTATTAAGGTGCAGGGCGGTATCAAAGAACGCGGCTCTCGGAAACACCACCTCGCCGCGCTCATCCAGCACCGGCGCCAGCGGGCGAAGATCCTCCCTGAATTTTTTGGACACCACCGCCACCCTGACTCGGTTTAACCGGCCATTGTCCATCCAGGGGCAATTCGCGAAATAAACCACCACCCCCTTGGCCCGGACCCGCAGGATACAGGCACTCAGCAATCGCCAGCTTTGCCGTGAAATTTCAATCACCGTCTCCGCGGACCGGGGCTCCGCCCGGCAAGCAGCGCCATCGATCATTTGCATATTTCCGAGCGAATCAAGCTGGTTGGGTGAGTAAGCGAAGCTAGTGGGAGAAGGTGCCGAATGGAAGCAGGCCAACGTCCTTTCATCATCCATCGATAAAATCCGGTCGCGCAGCGCGGCAGGGTTACTTTTCAGCTCCAGCCTGTTTGTTAGCAGCTCCATCAGAAAATCAGGTCCGAGTTTACCGATCGCCTTGATCCGCGTTGCGATGGGAAGCGCAGCCCACGATTCCGGCTCCCAAGCAATCATATTGCGACTCTGCCAGGCACTCAACCCGTTAACCGCGAATAGACCCGGTTCCAGCGCCAGCACGAGCGTATCCCCGGGTTCACACGCGGCCTCAGCCTCCGCTAAAATGGTGCGCAACTGCAGGGCTGCGTGCAAACCAAGATTGATCGCCGGCACATTCAGCAAGTCTCCCAACTGCTTCGTATCCACTCCGAACAACACGCTAGAGCCACCGGCCACGATCACTTTTTGCTGCCCTCGATGCGCTGCCGCGATACTTCGCTTCACCACTATCGACTGGTGTACCCAATACTCCGCCTTAACACGCGCCGGAGTTAGGCAAAGTGCACAACCAAAATACACAGCTATAGTGGCCACTATTATCGACAGCAGGATGAGCAGGTAGCGCCTCATTAAAATTGGAAATATAGAAACTCCGACACCCGACTCGTTGCCATGTAATACAAGCACACGATAAACAGGGCACTGATCGCTAGCGCCCACGGTGCGGTTGGCCGCCAATGGATCCAGCCTCCACGCCCCTGGCCCTCCGCCCACTGATCCCATGTCGGCCGATAGTCTGAAAATATTTGCGGCAAATTGGGGCAAAACCAAACTAGAGCGCATCCAAGGCCCACCATTGCAAACGCCATGGCTGACATATTCATCAGCGGCGTTAAACCGTCTGATTTGTATAGCTTATAAAACTTCCAATGCAGGCGATGACCAATATCCGCCATTTGATGACCCAGGCTCGTTGGCAGCGAAACGCCATGCTTTCCAAGCATCCCGGCCACAATCCTCCAGGCTGTGGCAAATCTGTCCGCTCGAAAAAACACCCAGGCCAACACCACCGCGCTAAAAGTCAGCACCCCGCCTGCCGCGCGTTCCAGCCGAGTCTCGGCAGGCCACGGTATGCGCTTCCTCAAACTTCGCCAGGCATGATTGATGATCAGGTAAAGGCCATGCAGGCCGCCCCACGCCACAAACGTCCATCCAGCGCCGTGCCAGAGGCCGCCGATAAGCATGGTCGCCAATAGATTAACATATCGGCGCCATGGTGCCTGTCGGTTTCCGCCCAGTGGAATATAGAGATAATCTCGCAGGAACGAAGACAGCGTCATGTGCCAACGCTTCCAGAAATCAATGATACTGACAGCTTTGTAGGGTGAATTAAAATTGAGCGGCAGCCTCACATTAAAAAGCAGCGAAACACCAATCGCCATGTCGCAGTATCCCGAAAAGTCAAAATACAACTGGAAGGCATACGTCAACGCTCCTATCCACGATTCAAAAAACCTCGGATCGTGTCCGGCCCGCACCGCGTCAAAAAAGCGACTGGCGTGTTCGGCAAAATAATCCGCGATCAACACCTTCTTCGCCAGCCCGAGCATGAAGATACTCAAGCCTACCGCAACGTTCGTATAATCAATTTTGCAGGTCTTAACATCGGCAAATTGCGGCATCATTTGTTTATGATGCAGCACCGGACCGGCAATCAGGTGCGGAAAATACGTCACGAAAAGCACATATTGCGGAAATGAATACTCCACGACTTCGCCCCGGTAGACATCCACCAAAAATGCGATCTGAGTGAACGTGAAAAATGACACCCCCAGCGGCAGTATAATCTCCGGCACAGGCAAGGTTGCCGACAGCGCCTGGTTGGCAGTTATCACCACAAACATCCAATACTTAAAGTATCCTAAAACCCCCAGGTTTACTGCGATGGCCGTCCACAGGGCCGCCCGAGCCCGCCCCTCATGCGGCCCATTCCGATTACTGCCAATGAGATACCCCGCGAGATAGTTACCAAAAATCGAGCCCAGCAATAACAATAGATACCGCGCATCCCAGACTGCGTAAAACGTCAGTGACGCCAAGCCAAGCCAGCACGCCGCCAAAACCGGCCGAATCCGCCCAAGCGCAAACATCCCAATAAATACTATTGGCAAATAGATAAATAAAAACGGATAGGAATTAAACAGCATGGCGGTGCTTGGCGGGACTGAGCTGACAGGGTTTCACTTTTTTCCGAGAACCCTGAATACATGGCAAAAATTTACTGGCGCATTTTACGTGGAGTGAAAGCCCAGATTGGCGCCGCCGCGATTTCGCGCGGCCAGGAAATTGGCAAGCAGGCTATCTGCGCATCTGCGGGAAATTCAATCTCATTCATTTTGTTCATTTTTATTTGAACACGCCACAGGAGGCCGATAGAAGTTCACCGTGCCCGCCAAGTTACAAGTCAATTTGCCTAAAGCTGCGGCGCTGCGAAATGCGCCTCCTGCTCTTTCTCCGCTGGAGGTGGAGGCAATCGACCTTTTCATCGGATTTGTTCGGTTACTGGGAATGCCCAAGTCCGTGGGCGAGCTATACGGCCTGCTTTTTGTGGCGTCTAAACCGCTTTCTCATGAGGCGTTGATGGGACGTCTCCAGATGAGCAAAGGCGCTGCAAGCCAGGGCCTGAAAGTGCTGCGCTCTTTAGGCGCGGTCAGGATTGTGTATGTGGCGGGTGAGCGGCGCGATCACTACATCGCGGATTTGGAATTGAGCAAGTTTGCGACCGTCTTCATCAGGGATGAGCTGCAACCGCATCTCGACAGTGGTTCGGCGCGGATCGCCCGCATGGAAGGGCATTTGGCGAAATTACCACGCTCGGAGCGTGAAGCTGCCGCCATGCGGATGGCAAAACTCCGGCACTGGAAGGAAAAGGGCGAGGCGATGCTGCCGTGGTTGTTAAAATTCCTGGGAGCCTAAGATGCCTGGGATGCTTTCTATCTTAACAGAAAACCCGGTTAGTCCGGGCATTGCTGCGTTTCGCCCGAGAGTCCGGATTCAGCGTGGCCCGCAGCGCAGGCCAAGTTACTCCGTGCAGCCGATGTTTTCCGACTGCCTGTTGACGCGCTTTGACCTTACTGCCAGCCAGCCGCTGGGCCGAAACCGGTTTTGCCGGTGCCGAAAAAAGCGGCTGACATCCATGAATCAACAGCTGCAAACGCAGCGCCGCGCATGGCTCGCCAGCTTTTACCGGCGAATGACCCAGAGCGACAGCGCGCCCGAACTTTTCGCGGCCTCCTAATAGACTATGATTGGCAAAATTTCCAACTTACCCGCTCCTGCAGAGGCGCCCATCGAATGGAGCGAAGTCATCACCCCTCATCAAGGTTGGTTCGATATCCGACTGGGTGAAATCTGGCGCTTCCGGGATTTGGTCTGGCAATTTTTCCGACGCGACTTTGTGGCCAGCTATCGGCAAACTATTCTTGGTCCGCTCTGGTTCGTGCTGCCGCCTCTTTTTACCACCATCGTCATGGTCGTGGTGTTCGCCCGCATAGCGAAGGTCTCAACTGATGGTTCCCCGGCGCTACTCTTTTACCTGCTTGGGGTGACTTCATGGGGCTATTTTTCCAACTGCCTATCGCGCACGGCAACCACGTTTACCTCGAATGCCGGTCTTTTTGGGAAGGTCTACTTCCCTCGTTTGATCGTGCCGTTTTCGGTCGTGTTGAACAACTTTGTGACCTATGGCATTCAATTCGCCATTTTTCTCATACTATACTTCTACTACTGGTTCACCGGCGCCTCGTTGGAGCCAAACTGGCGGTTGCTACTGGTGCCGCTTCTCTTCCTCCAGATGGGTGCGCTGGGCCTCGGCGTGGGCTGCGCGGTTTCCGCGCTAACTACGCGCTATCGGGATTTCGGGATGATTGTGACCTTTGGCGTGCAGCTCTGGATGTATGTGAGTTGCGTGGTTTTCCCGCTCTCCTCGGTCTCGCCTGAACTGCGCTGGATCCTGATCCTTAATCCCATGGTACCGATCATCGAAACGCTACGCTTTGCGTTTTTAGGAAAAGGCGTCATAGAACTTTGGCAATTTGCCCTAAGCTTCGGGATAAGCCTTGTCTGTCTTTTCCTTGGCTTAATCATGTTCCACAGGGCTGAACGCACTTTTACGGATACTATTTAAATATGGGCGTCGTCATTCGAGTCGATAAAGTCAGCAAGCAATACCGCCTGGGGATCATCAACCGGCGGATGCTCTACAAAGATGTCCAGTCAGGGTTTGCGCGCCTGCTCGGTCGCCCTGATCCCCATGCAAAACACGTCGATGGCAGCGCAGGGAACTCGGGTCCGGCAGGAAGTTCCGATTATCTCTGGGCGTTGAAAGACGTCTCCTTTGATGTTCACGAGGGTGATGTGGTCGGGATTATCGGACGCAACGGCTCCGGCAAATCGACCTTGCTCAAAATTCTTTCCCGCATCACCGCGCCCACCGAAGGCCGGGTTTTCTTAAAGGGCCGCATAGCCAGCCTTCTGGAAGTTGGCACAGGCTTTCACCATGAATTGTCGGGCCGCGACAACATCTACCTCAATGGCTCCATCCTCGGCATGACACGCGCCGAGATTGATCGGAAATTCGACGAAATCGTGGATTTTTCCGGGGTGGAAAAGTTCATTGATACGCCGGTAAAACGTTATTCCAGCGGCATGACTGTGCGGTTGGCCTTTGCCGTGGCTGCAAATCTCGAGCCGGAAATTCTCATCATCGACGAGGTTCTGGCCGTGGGCGACGCGGCTTTTCAGAAAAAGTGCCTGGGCAAAATGAGCGCCGTGGCAAAAGAAGGGCGGACCATTCTCTTCGTTAGCCACCAAGCGGCGGCGGTCGAAAATCTATGTTCCCGTGGGATTGTCTTGGCAAACGGGCAACTGAAGTTCAGCGGCAGCCAGACTGCGGCGATAACGCACTACCTCGACAGCTTTACACAAAATACTACTTCGATTCGAGAGCGGCGAGATCGCTCTGGACACAGCTCGATTCAAGTAACGGCCATTGAATTCCGAGATACTGATGGGCGCCGAGTCACCACGGCCCAAGCCGGCCAGGACTTGGACGTTGTTTTGTTTTTTGAAAATGCGGCTCCGGAAATTCCGCACCCAACACTTCAGGTAACCATTTACATAAAAAGCGAGTTGGATGTGCCCATTTTCGTGCAGAGCAATTTGATTACGGGAGAATCCTTTGCGTCACTGCTGCCAGAAAATGGGGCCTTTGTTTGTCGCTTACAGAAGCTGCCGTTGCCCGCATCGACCGTCCGACTAAGTTATGTGTTACGCTCTGCCCGGCTTTGTGGGGTAACGCTGGACGGCATGGATAACGCGATCGAGTTGGCGGTTGAAGGAGGGGACTTCTTCGGCAGCGGCCAACTTCCGTCTGTGCATACGGGCGTGGCGCTGGTGGCAGGCGCGTGGCGCTTGGAGCCCAATGCGATTCCCCTCCCTCCGCTTCCTGCTCCGGCATTGGCGTGACCCACTGGAATCAGCGCTCAGAAAGAGAGAAATATTCCGCGTGATCGCGGGTATCCGTGTCTGCTGCGTATTCCGAGGAGATGGGTCATACGATTGACACCGGACTGAGCCGATTTCAGTTTTGTGGTGCATTTTAGAGAGCAGCTAAAAATGAGCAATGGAACCACCGCAGCGATCATACCGGCCCGAGGTGGGTCTAAAGGCATCCCTGGTAAAAATATTACTATGCTTGCGGGGAAGCCATTGATCGCCTGGACCATTGAAGCTGCCAGGAGCGCGAGGACGATTGATCGGATTATCGTTTCAACTGACAGCCAAGCCATCGCCGATGTCGCCAAAGATTACGGGGCCGAGGTGCCGTTCCTACGACCGAGCGAACTTGGTCGGGATGAGACGCCTGGGGCGCCTCCTATCGCGCATGCGCTGCGCTGGTTGGCGCATCACCAAAACTACACGCCGGAACTGACGCTATGCCTGCAGCCCACTTCCCCGCTGCGCCTCGCCTCAGATATTGAAAACGCACACCTGCTGTTTCGGGATAGCGCTGCGGAGGCCGTTGTTGGCCTGACTCCCGCAGCACAGCATCCCTATTGGATGAAAAAAAGGGGTTGCGACGGTTTGATTGAGCCTTTCATCGGCGGCGAAAACTCGAAGCTGCGCCGACAGGATTTGCCGGAAGTTTTCGCGGTAAATGGCGCTATTTATTTGGTTCGCTCGGACCTGTTTCTGCGTGACGAAAGCTTTTACCCACCAAAGACCTACGGCTATGTGATGCCGCCCGAGCGCTCGATTGATATTGATTCGCTGTTGGACATGGCGATGGCGGAGTTTTTCATCCAACAGCGGGGCGATAAATTGGATTGCATGGCGGGTCAGTGAACTCGACGACTGCAAGCTCCGCCTCTGAGGAAGCGGCGATGACTGGGATCGTTCGCGCTGAATACCATGTTTTGGCTGTGGGTTGCGAGGCGGGCCACTATCTCGGAACTTTGCGAAATGTCCTTGCTGGCCCGCTTCGTTACCCCGAGCGGGCCGGGCGTGATTTTTTGAGTTCGCAGTGAGCCGAAATCTCCTGATTGCTGGTGGCTCCGGCGCTTGGTAATGTCATAAATGCTTTCTCAATCTGCAGCTCGTATCGAGCTTGGCGACCGAATTATCGGGGAAGGCTCAGAGTGCTTCATCATCGCCGAAGCCGGCGTAAATCATAACGGCGACCTGGCATTGGCGCGCGCGCTCGTTGACGCCGCAGCGCAAGCCGGCGCTGATGCGATTAAGTTTCAGAGCTTCAAGGCCGACCGCCTGGTCACCCGCGATGCGCCGAAAGCCGAGTATCAGAAAACCACCACCGGCAGCGCCGACTCGCAGCATGCGATGCTCCGGCGCCTGGAGTTAAGCGAAACCGCGCATATCGAGCTCCAGGCGTATGCCATGGCGCGTGGACTCGTTTTTCTGTCGACGCCTTTCGATGAGGAAAGCGCGGCTTTGCTCGCGGCGATCCAGGTGCCGGCGTTCAAGATTTCATCGGGTGAACTTACCAATTTACCGTTGCTTGAGGAGATCGCCCGGTTTGGCAAGCCGCTGCTGCTTTCCACGGGGATGGCGACGCTTGAGGAGGTGGGGGCCGCCGTCACAGCGGTTCGCGCCATCGGCGCGCCGGTGGCCCTGCTGCAATGCGTGAGCAATTATCCCGCGCAACCCGCTGACACCAATCTCCGCGCGATGTTGACCATGCGCGATGTGTTTGCTGTGCCGGTGGGTTATTCCGACCACACTCTGGGCAACGAAATCTCTTTTGCCGCAGTGGCGCTGGGTGCCTGTATTCTTGAAAAACATCTGACGCTGGATCGGACGATGCCAGGCCCTGACCACGCCGCTTCCGCCGAGCCCGGGGAACTCGCAGCGTTGGTTCGCGGGGTGCGGGCAGTGGAAGCTGCGCTGGGTGATGGAGTCAAGCGCCCGGCGCTCAGCGAAGCGAATGTGGCCGCAGTGGCAAGGCGCAGTCTGGTGGCCGCGCGCAATATTGAGGCGGGCGAAATACTCGACGCCGGGATGATCCAGGCGTTGCGCCCCGGCGGCGGGCTGCCCCCGGATCAAAGATCCAGACTCCTCGGCCGCCGGATGCGCTTGCCGATTGCTGCGGGAAACGCGTTCACGCTGGAGATGACCGAGTGAGGAAGATCGCAGTCGTTTCCGTGGGGCGATCTGACTACGGGCTTTACCGGCCGATTCTGCGACGTTTGGTGGCGGATCCCGAGTTGGAGCTGCAGTTGGTGGTGTCAGGCGCGCACTTTAGTGAACGCTTTGGAAGCACTTTCAGAGAGATCGAGTCCGATGGTTTTACGATTGCTCAACGGCTGCCACTTGCCGATTCCGATGAAGCCCCGCAGTCCATTCCACGGCTCATGGGCCAGGCGCTGGCGCTTTTCGGCGACGCCTTTGCGCGGCTGCGTCCGGATCTTTTACTGGTCCTTGGCGACCGGGCCGAGATG